>DASQQR010000529.1:0-10335 GCA_035643335.1 Anaerolineales bacterium | reverse complement strand
AGGGTGTTGCGGCCGGCCAGGGTCTGGATCCAGGTCTCGGGGATAATGACTTTGACCACTCCGGCCAGAAAGACCCCCAGGACCAGCAGGGGAAAGATCTGCTTCACGAAACGCCAGGTTTCCCAGAGCCAGGCGGCCAGTTCGTGCTGCTCGAAACCACGGGCGGCGACGACCCCTATGGCACCCAGAAGAACCACCTCGCCGATGAAACGGCCGGTTATGCCGATCAAAAGGCTGCCTTCGCCGACAGTAGGGGCGGCCAGGAGCAGTGTGAAAGCGACCAACGCCAATGAGGCATAAGTCCAACGGTTGAAGCGTTCGAGAACGTTCTCGAGACCCAGATATGCCACCGGAGCCAGGATGAGCAACATCAAGATGAGCAAGGCACCGTGGGGGGTGAGGTTAAAGCCAGACAGGCTGGCGACCAAAGCGGAAGGTGGTTCTACAGGCAGATGCAGGCTGAACCAGGTACCGGTCAGCAGCGGGACCTGAAGGGTGCCGACGATCAGCACCGCCACCAACAGGAGGAAGGCTTGCCACACGGCGGGCTTGATGGCCGCTTTTTGATCGAATAAACCGCTATCCGCCATCTCGACGGCACGGCGAGCCTCTTCTGCTCGGAAGGCCCAGGCCATGATCATGCCGATGCCGATCCCAAAAAGAATGGAGAGGAAAACGCGCGCCAAGGCGATATCCATTCCGATGGCCGCGCCGGTGTAGGCGATGGCCAGGATGTTGATGGCCGGCCCCACAAAAAGAAAGGTGATGGCGACCCCGAGCCCAGCGCCGCGTTTCCAGATGCCGGCGAAAAGCGGCAAGATGGTGCACGAACAGACCGCCAGGATAAAGCCCCCCACCGCGGCAGCCGGATAGCTGATCCAACGCGGGGCGCGTGGACCCAGATAGCGGGTGATGGTCTCCTTGGGGATCATGGCACTCATAAAGCCGGCGATGACGAAGGCAGGCACAAGGCACAACAGCACATGTGCGGCGAGGTAATCCAGCAAACCTGTCCAGCCGGACCAAAGCAAAGCGTTCAAATAATCCAACAGCGCGTGAATCGTCACAGGTCCACCTCAACTGCTGCCGGTTCACAATGCGGGCAGGTGCATCGAGGCGAGCCCTCGACCTGGAGACCAGCGAGAACATCAGCAGCGGATACGCCGGCCACCTGCCCAGCCAATTGGATCAGATCCAGGACTTGCGGGGAATTAAGGCGATAGAAAATAAAACGTCCTTTGGATCCGAGGGTTTTATATTCATGATTCTGAATGTATTGTATGAGGTTTTGTTTCACAAGTCATGTGATGAATGTAACAAAGAGGAGAGATGGAGGTCATTAGGGAGGCGTGGTGCGTGTAACGAAATGCGTGAGGCGTGAAACGTGAGACGTGATGCGTAATTCGTAATGCGTAATGCGCAAGGAGTGTTGCGTGGTTTGTGGTGCGTGAGGCGTGAGGTTTTAGCTTTCGGCGAAGTTCTGGTTTGTGGAAAACGTTGCCGATTTGGGAGATTGAGGCTATTATATTGGGGATCGTGTCCGGCCGACCTGTTCAGAGGTCAAACACTCAGATAAACGGGAGAAAGGATTTTGCGGAAGGAGGATATCATGAGCGAGCTACCGGTTTCATATCGCAAATTTAGAGATCAACATGTTAAGGTCTGGCAGGTTTTCGACCAGCTGGGCGCGGCCGCGGCCGAGGAAGGACCGCTGGATAAGAAGGTACGCGAATTGGTCAAGTTGGGCATGGCGGCGGCAAACGGCTCGGAAAGCGGGGTGCACTCACACACTCACCGGGCGTTAGAAGCAGGCGCGCAGCCCGAGGAGATCGAGCACGCCATTATCCTGGGGATCACCACGATCGGTTTTCCGAGCATGATGGCGGCGCTGACCTGGGCGAAGGACGCAATCGCGGCGAGCAAGAAGTAAGCGGTCTTTTAATTTTGAGGCTCGGCGATGATGAACTGCACTCCCCAGTTCCAAACGCCGTCTTTCTCTATACAAGTCTGCAGAGTCAGGTGGTGATCACCAGTGTAAAACTGGTTAAACACCTCATCCACGGTCCATTCTATATCGGTGGCCAAGTCCCGGAAATCGCTGCGCAGATCACCCTGTGTTAGCCGTTCGAAGTTGGCGATTTCGCTGATGCGATAATTCTCCAGGCTACCATCCCCATAAATTAGCGTGACTTCCTGGCCCGGATTCAGCTGCCGAAAATACCGCCCTGACAAGAAATTATGGGCAAGCAAGCCAACGACGCCATAGAATGTGGAACTTTGGAATTGAGTGGCAGTGCCATCTTCTGCTGAGATGAAACTGGCATCCCCATCGGGTTGCTGGAGGATCTTGAGCGCCATGACGCCAGCGACGTAGACTCCGGTCAACACGCCGTCTCGCCCGTCGCTAACCTGGCGGACGAAGTCTTGGAGAGAGGGCAAGGGGCGTCCCCCGAAAGTTTGCTCCGGCGCGGGTTCGTCCGGAACAACAAGCTCGGGCGATGACTGGGTCGTCGAGGGGAACTGGGCTTGCGTTGGTGTCGCCAGATCCACCTGGAGCAGACCCGTTTCCGCAATAGGGGTCGGATTGGAATACGCATCCGATTCTTGTGCGGAAATTACTGTGACATGGGGGGGAGGAAGGGATGAGGTTTTTGAGGGCGGGTCGAGTTGGAGATTTATTGCAGCCAGAACAAATAAGGGGGTGAACAAGACAAGGATTTTCAGTGGAGATCGAAACTTCACACAGGGCCTCCTTTGGTCGGGATTTATTGCCCGGACTTAGTCTGTCCAGTCGACAGGGGGCTATTGTACCAAAGAAACAGATTTAAGCAAGCGAGCCTGATCCTCTTGAACGTGGCTTCCCCCCTGAGGGTTCGCTCATCTAAAGGAGATTATTGGAGCGCGGTTAATGAATCGAGCAAGGCCTCGAATTCTTCACGGCAATCTTTGCAGCGTTTCAAGTGATCCTGCACCAGCGGCCTGGCCTCATCCACTGATTTGCCAGACAGCACCAGCTCGGCAAATTCATCCAGCTCATCAAAACACTCGGCGCAGCTGATTTCATCCGGGCGGGTGTTGGCAACCCTGGTGACAATTTTCTTGAGGACTTCAGGACTTAGATTCATTGTTGGCTCCTATATTGCTAGATGTCCTTTACCCGAGACTTCTTACTGCTCATCAAATGCTGCCAGAACCTCTTCCGGTGAGAGGCCTTCCGCGGCGAGACGCTTTTGGAGGCGTTGGCGGGCATCATGCATTAATTTATAAAGCGCGTTACGATTGGTGTCCAAACGCCGAGCGACCTCCTCCAAGGGCATACCGCCATATACGATAGCCAACATGGCCTTGCGCTGTCGTTCGGTGAGCTCCTCCATCACCAAGCGGTTGACGAGCTCCACCATGCGGGTTCGAATCATCTGGCCCTCCGGAGTAGGCCCAGCATCAGTCAGGATAGCCGGAGTGAAGTCACCCTGGACATCCTCGGGAAGTAAGTCTTCCAAGGAGATGTCCTTCCAGCGCTGGCGGCGCAGCTCAGTATAGGCCACCCGCACGGCAATTTTCTGGGCCCAGGTGTTGAAGCGGCTCTCGCCGCGAAAAGTATCCAGGTTATCCAGGATTCTGATCAAGGCGTCTTGGGCAAAATCATCTACCAGGGCATCGAGTTTGTTGCTTGGAACCCGATTCACCAGCGCGAAAAACAGACCTCGGGTCAAATTCTCCCTGAGGTCGGCAATGGCCTGATCCCGCTCCGGGCCACGGAGATCAGCCAGCCATTCTTCATTGGTACGATCACGCGTTTTGTCTGCCACCTGGCGACAATTGTAGCATGTGACGGGATTATGATCAGAAAATCAATCCGGTGAGGTATCAGCCCTTACCGCCAGCCAAACGAGAAGAGGAGGGTGAGCGGCGCAAAGTGCTGCCAGAAATTGTGTGCTATGATATAGATGCCCTTTGGAACCAGAAAATTACGAATTTCCGTAGCCCGTGGGAAGCAGGCTGGGTTTGGGTCGAACCGGATCTGTTACGAAAGCGCGACCTTGTACCTCCTCGAGAAAGGAGCTTAGATTGGCTGAGAAGGAAAATAAAACCCCAAGGATTAACGATGAAGATGTGGAGGATAGCGCTACTCAGGTTAGCAACGGGCAAGAACCGGCTGTCCTGACACAAAGCATTCCTTCGATCACGCGCAGTATCGCCGAGGCGGTTGTCGTAAAGAACGAGGAAATGTTCTTCCTGACGAGGCCCGATGGGTGCATTCCCATGGAAGGCAAGCATGGATTTGGATTGTTCTACCACGATTGCCGTTACCTGAACGGTTATGAATTAAAGCTGGCGGACACAAGCCTCACTCCGTTAGTCTCCAACGCGGCTGCAGGCTTTTCAGCAGTCTTTGAACTGGTTAATCCGGAAATCGAGTTGGAAGGAGACCGGCATATCACCAGAGATCAGATCAGCCTCAAATGGGAGCGGATGATCGACGCCGGCGAACTAACTCTCTACGACAAGATTTCGATCCAAAACTTCGGCCGCCAAAGGGTGGCGTTTCCGTTGTCACTCTCATTCCGCTGCAAATTCGAGGACATCTTCGCAATTCGGGGATTGCTGCCCAAGGAACTGGGCGAACTTTATCCTCCGTCCTGGAAAGACGGCATGCTCAGTTTCGTCTATGCGGGCGCAGATGGGGTCAACCGCGGCCTATCCATTCACTTCTTACCCGAGCCCGATGAGTTGGATGCAACTCAGGCATATTTTAATTTCGATCTAGAAACCAGGGAGCAAAAGGAGGTCCTGGCATCGCTGGTGATCGCTGAATCGGAGGAGGATGTGCAGCCACAGGCGCACCAAGAACCTGATCTGAAAAAGATTGAGGCTTATTTTCGGGACGAATCGGACAATTGGCTGGCAGGCCAGACCAAGATCACCAGCGACAGCCTGGTATTAAATAGCATTCTGGATCGCTCGCTGCGTGATCTAAGAATGCTGAGGGATAGCCTGGATGATGACGAGTTCTTCTCAGCAGGTGTGCCCTGGTTTGCGACCTTGTTCGGCCGGGATAGCTTGATCACCGGATTACAAACCCTGGCCTTCAACCGGGAGACAGCGGCAGAGACATTGCGCCTGCTGGCGAAGTACCAGGGTCAAGAAGTCAACGATTACCGGGACGAGCAACCCGGAAAGATTTTGCACGAATTACGCGTTGGAGAGCTCGCCAGGCTAAAAGAAATCCCTCACACGCCCTATTATGGCACTGTGGATGCAACGCCGTTGTTCCTATTCCTGCTGGCCCAGCACGCCGATTGGAGCGGCGATCTATCGCTGTTCGAAGAACTCCGGGACAACGTTGAGCGGGCTCTGGATTGGATGGCGAACTACGGGGACGCCGATGGCGATGGATACCTGGAATACGAGAACAAGTCCAGGCACGGATTGGTCAACCAAGGCTGGAAGGATTCGGATCAGAGCATTGTCAACGCCGACGGCAGCCTGGCAACTCCGCCGATCTCCCTGGTAGAGGTACAAGGCTACGTTTATCTGGCCAAGAAAGGTTTGGCAAATCTATTTGCGCGCAGCGGAGACGAAGATAAGGCCGAGGCGCTCCGGGAAGAAGCAAAACAACTTTACGAAAAATTCAACCAGGATTTCTGGCTGGACGACCTGGGTTTCTATGCATTAGCTCTTCAGGCCGGGGACAGACCCGCGGCAGTGGTGTCCTCAAATCCAGGACAGGCGCTGTGGGCGGGTATCATCGACCCAGACAAATGCGAACAGACCGTCAAACGATTGATGGCTGCAGACATGTTCAATGGATGGGGCATCCGCACCCTCTCGGCGGATAACCAATGCTATAACCCCACTGGCTACCACGTGGGCACGGTCTGGCCGCATGACAATTCGATGATCCTGGCCGGCTTCCGCAAATACAGTTTCGACGAGGAAGCGCTACAAATCTTCAACGGAATCGTTGAAGCAGCAATGGATTTCGATCACTACCGCTTACCCGAGGTATTCGCAGGATTTAACAGAGAAGATTACAACGTGCCGGTGCGTTACCCGGTGGCCTGCCACCCGCAGGCCTGGTCAGCCGGGAGCGTACCCTACATGGTAACCACACTATTGGGGCTGAAAGGCGACGCTTTCAACCAGCAGTTGCACGTTATCCGCCCCATCCTACCCGACTTCGTGGACCGGATCCAGGTTCGCAATTTAAAGGTGGGGAAGGGCTCGGCAGATATAGACTTCGAGCGATCTGGGCAAGACGCGTGCGCGGTGGAGGTGATCCGGGTTGAGGGAGAATTGGAAGTTGTGGTTGAAACCCAGGCGGACTAAGCCTGCAACGTAGGGGCGCTGATTTCATAAACGGCGCGGGCATAAGCCAAAAGGCGCTCCTCGGCACGCTCATCGTCTACCAGCTCTTCGTACGGCAAAATGCTGCCCTTCCAACTCTCGGTGAACCAACGCGCCCCCGAGGGAAGCGGTTTACCAACCAGCGGCGCTTCCTCGAAAGGCCAGGGGTTGGAATAGAAATAGGGTTGTGGGTGGCCGGCCTCACCGGGTGAGAAGCCCAGATTGAGCTGGGCAGGCAGTTGCCTGGTTTGCCCATGCTCCTCGTACTCAACCCTGCGGGTTCCGAACCACTCGAAGGCCAAGTCAAAACCGTGCGGCCACAGCTGGACTGGGCCTTTCTCGCCGCCCAGGTTGGCACGGTGCGCTTTGAAAATCCGGTCGACGTTGGTCAGAAGGGCGAAATACTTCTCGGCCACTTCCGGATCGTATGGGCGGGGCTCATCGTTCTCGAACTTTTGACGGGCGTAATCCGCGCTGAGGCCCAGGCCGACGACGGCGCCAATCAACTGATCCCCAAACTCAATCGATGATAGCCCTTCCATCATGCTAAAATGGCGTGTTTCTCCCTGGATGGTAACCAGGGCAACCTGATGGCCGAGCAGATCCATCCGCAAGTAAAAAGTGCCGCCACCGGGCAAGGCCATAGAATCCGTAGCCAGACCATCCGGATGGACTTTCAGACTGATGTGCCACCAGTTTGGGCGGGGATCAGCGAGGGCGCGAGGGATCGCGCCAACCGCTTGAGCGTACCAATGTAAGGTGTCCCGGGTTGGTTCCCAGCCCTGTAAGGAGGGAAATATTCTATTTGAAACCATTTTTAACCTTTCTTCTAAAGTAAATTAGTGGTCTGTCTTGGTGATCTTGATGGATGGTTGTGAGCGCAGCTGCGCTCACAACCATCCATCCACTTCATGTTGATGTACTATTAGTCACTACTCGGGCCATAATAAATAGACTCCAATTTGATCCTCATATGCCGCAGAAAAGGCCAATAGCGTGATCCACGCTCCAGGTGCAGCCAGCATAAGAGACCAGAAAAACGAGGACAACTTCCGCCACAATCATATTCCAATTCTGCCCCTGTTCACATTGATAGGACTTATTGACGGAGATATCTTTGGGCCTGACGCCGGCAAGCGAAAGATAATTCAGATTCAAGAAAATGGCGGCGATGATGGCAACCGGCGTCAGAAATCCAAAGACCATGCCCAGACCGACGGCCAGCTCACCGCCAAGGATCAGATAGGGAAACCAGGAAGCGTTGGGAGCCACCAGACCTTTAATCAGGCGTCCGAATGCCGGCACAGGGTGATTATCAGCCAGTGAGGTGATCCAGTTCACCATCTGGCCAGTGACAAATTTCTCATGAGGCTTGTGAAGGAAGCTCTTGACCCACCAAAGGCCGATGCCGATCCGCAAAACGGCGAGCCACTGATTGATGGTTAGAAAACCAATTATGTCATTCATCTAAGAAACCCTCCATAACCGGGCAAATTGAGTAAACAGCGTGGATAAATGCGATCTTTCTGTTCATCTGACGTCTTATTCAATGCCGGTCTTACCTGAGCAAGGGTTCTTATGTAGCAGGCGTATAGACTTCAACAGAAAAGGGGCGGGGCGTATTAAAACCAGCTTCGTCCCCACATGATGATCGAAACTCCCACCAGGGCGATGCCGGCGCCGATCAGGTCAAAGCGATCCGGCCGCCAGCCATCCACGATCCTGGCCCAAAGGATAGAAAGCAGGATAAATATACCCCCGTATGCCGCGTACACGCGCCCAAAGGCGGGTTCTGCTTGCAGCGTCGGGATCACGCCATAGGTGAATAACACGGCTCCACCCAGAATCCCCAATAACAACCCCTTCCCATTGCGAAGCCACTGCCAAACGAGCCAGCCTCCGCCGATCTCGGCGAGGCCAGCCAGGATAAACAGAAGAATTGTCCGGAGATAGAGCAACTTGAGTTCCTTCCTTTGGCAAACGTTCGATGTCTAGCGGTACGTGGGAACCTCATGGCCTACGAAGTCCTGAAATAATTTTAACACTTCCCTGGGATAGGGGTGTCTGTCTAAGGCCTTCTTGGAGAAGTCAGTTACTCCTGTGCTCCTTTCAGACCAGTAGTAACGACCAGCGAGGATGATCATCCAATGCTGAGAGGTATCCCGCTATATGAGAATAGTAATCAAGTTTGCCATGCATCAATTTCCAGGCTAATGCCACAGCGGGACCCAGTGTGGCATTAGCCTGGATTTTGACTTGGTGAATAATCTACATCGCTTTGGGCGACGCCAAGGCGCTCCACGTCCCGAACACTGCCACGGATAGACCCACGATGATGTCATTCCACAAGGGAGTTCTGCTATTATCTTAGATATTCAAGTTAACTTTAAGTCAAGGTTTTATGAGGGATTATGAGAAAACGCTAATATTTGAGCGACCTGCCACGTCGCACCGCTTTAATCCCTCGGGGCGCTTGTTTCACGGTTTATAATTAATGCTGAAGTTAACTTCAGCCAAGGAGTTTGAATATGCCCGGGATGAAAATTGGAGAAGTAGCAGGACTGGCCGGCGTGCCCGCTTCCACCATCCGCTACTATGAACGGATCGATCTCTTGCCCGAACCCAAACGCATCGGCGGGCAGCGCGTATACCAGCCGGAGGTCGTCGAGGATCTCGAGGTGATCGGGATGGCCCAAGAACTGGGATTTACTTTGGATGAGATAAGGACCTTGCTGAACAGCTTTCGCTCAGGCGAGGGACCCAACCAGGTGTGCCGGGAAATGGCCGAAGA
The DNA here is from genome assembly GCA_035643335.1 of Anaerolineales bacterium. Classification (GTDB taxonomy): domain Bacteria; phylum Chloroflexota; class Anaerolineae; order Anaerolineales; family UBA4823; genus DASQQR01. The sequence continues at coordinate 1,196 of DASQQR010000529.1, read as the reverse complement.
CAAGTTGGAAGAGTTGGGGGAGCTGGTAGATAAGGCCATAAAGATGAAGCGCATCCTGGAACACGGCCTGACGTGCACCTGCACATCTTTGCAGGGTTGCTACGTAGCGCAGCGTGGATCGACCAGCTGACCCCTTGACTTAAACCCCACTTTAAGTCCTAGAATAGCTTGGTGCAATACCCCGTAGAAAAGAAGGGCATGGGGATGTCCTTCCTACAGATGGGTGCCAGTTGCAGGAAATGTAGTGAATCGAGTCTTGAGGGATGAATCATGGCGAAGAAGAGACCGAAAAGCGGGAAACAACTTATTCGTGAACGGCGCCAGGCACGGCAAAAGCGGCAGCGTTGGCTGACGATTGGCGTGGGGGTTTTGGCTTTCGTGGCGGTGGCCGGATTTGTCCTATGGCCGCGACCCAAAGCCGAGCCGGTCGACCCGGCGCGCCTGGTGGACGATCCTTCACTGGGTCCCGCGGGCGCTCCGGTCACGATCGTTGAATACGGGGATTTCGGCTGCCCGTCCTGCCGGGCTTGGTACCAGGCGGGAATTCTCGACCAGATTCGAGCCAAATATGACGATGAGGTCCGTTTTGTGTGGCGAGACTTTCCCATCATCACGGCGCAATCGCCCAAAGCGGCCGAAGCCGCCCAGTGTGCCTACGATCAGGGTAAATTCTGGCAGTACCATGATTTATTGTATGATCGTGCCCCGGCTCTCAGCGTGGACGACTTAAAAGCATATGCGGCTGAAATCGGACTGGACACGGTTCAGTTCAACCAATGCCTGGATTCCGGACAACACCGAGAGACGGTGAGGCATGATTGGGACGAGGCTTTGGCCCTACACTTGCGCGGGACTCCATCGTTTCTGATTAACGACCAGCTCGTCGCCGGCCCCCCAACGTTCGAGTACCTGCAGCAAATGATCAACTCGATTTTAGGATAAGGAGTCTATCAAATGAAGCGTCTGCATGGCGGTACTTGTGGACAGCCCAGGACATCCGGCGTAAGTTGCTCATCACAGTCGCTCTTTTGGCCATCTACCGTTTTGCGTCGTACCACCTTCCCAGGAGCGCTTTTCTTAGGTATTGTTGCCATTTTGCCGTGGTTGCTTGAACTGGTGTTCCCACTCGCCAGGAATGCCAACCTGTTGCTGGTCTCTTCCGCGGGCCTGCTGATTGTCGTTGGCGTGGTGCGTGA
>DASQQR010000528.1:0-2459 GCA_035643335.1 Anaerolineales bacterium | reverse complement strand
GCCACCGCCAGGAGCGTGCGAGATAGGATGATCCAAATCCCGATGGCTTCAAAATAAAAGGGGTAAAGCCGGAAAGCGTGAACGCGGTGAGGGATATCTTGTTCGCTGAGCCAGGCGCACAGGGAATGACAGGCAACCGCTTCTGCCCAGCTGCCATTGGGGCGCGGTGTGGACAGGATCGTCATCAGGCGCTGGTATTCAATCAAGGATGATCGTCTCCTGGAAGGCGAACAGCGCCGCTAAGCCCCCGGTATGCAAGAAAATGACTGGTTCTTTGTCGCCCAGGCCCCCTTGCTCAACCAGGTCGAGTAGGCCGCTGAAGGCCTTGGCTGTGTAAACCGGGTCCAACAGGATTCCTTCCAGCGTGGCCAGGCGCCTCAGCGCTTCTAAACACTTTCGGGAAGGTTCTCCGTAACATCGACCAACGTATCTTTCTTCGATTAAGGGAACTTCATCTGGTGTAAAGGTTTGGTCTCCGCCCAGTCTATGGCAGATCTCGCCGGCCAACTTCCCGATCGAAACCGGGAACGCTTTCCACAGCTTGCCCACGTCGATTCCCAGAAGCTGTATGGATGAATTGAGCATTGCAAGCCCGGCGAGCAAGCCAGCCAGAGTGCCACCCGAACCCGCCGCCACCACAAGCCAGGGAGCCGGGATACCAAGTGCCTTAACTTGCTCGTCAATTTCCAGGGCTGCCCGGACGTAGCCCAGGCAGCCCAGCCAGGAGTGCCCGCCCACAGGAATGAAGTAATGCGATCCTAATCGCAGCCGGGCAACCAGGTGAACCAGGCGATTGGTCGTCTCCAGGGTCATGCTGGCGTCGCCACCGCCCCCAAAGGGAATGAAGTGCAACCTTGCGCCCATAAGCTGGTTGAGCAACAGATTTCCAGCCAATTCATGCGGCCGCCGTTCAAAGTAAAACAAATGGGGTTCCAGGCCCGATCTCAGGGCCGCCGCAGCGGTGATGCGGGCGTGGTTGGACTGCCGACCTCCAAAAGTGACGACTTTCTTTGCGCCTCTTCGCTTCGCCTCTGCAAGGAGGTATTCCAGTTTGCGGGTCTTGTTACCGCCCAGGCCGGGACCGATTTCGTCGTCTCTTTTGATGAAAATATCCCGGCCTAGTTCCCGGCTGAGATTGGGCAGGTACTCCAGGGGGGTTGGGTATTCAGCGAGCGGGAGCCGAGGATAGGAATCCAGATTCGCCCACAGAGATGCATTCATCACCAGAGGGTTATGTTCCGGAGGCCTTTCGATGGCGGCTTCTTTGGTCATGCCAAATGCTTCGCCAGTCGTTTGGCCAACCCAATAATGGTGAGGACGGTTGGTCTGCCCAGCGCTTCCGGAAACGTGCTGGCATCGCAAACGTATAAGCCCTGGATCTCGGTCTGCAAATTGCGATCCAGCAGGGTGTCAATGCGCACTGTCCCGCTGGGATGGGTACCGCGCAGCGGTGTCACGAAAATGCTCTCGGAATCAGCACCAGCCTCAAGGAGGATCTCCCGGCAGACTTCTTCCGCTTCGCGCAGGCGATCGCGATCATGCGGTGTCAATGGCTTGCTGATCTTACCGTCCGGAAAGACACCGCCACTGATCTCGTCTTTGAGCTTAACCATGACCCCAAGCATGTTGTTCCATTTCGGCCAGTAGAGGGCATATTTGGGGCTTTTCAGGGAGTTGATCAGGGGAAAAAGCAGCCACGGGTCGACCAGGGTGCTCAGCATGTAGCCAACATCGGAGTTCTCCCAGGACCAGGTCATGGGGGGATCAATGCCGGTGCCGCGCTCTTTTATGAAGCCGTAGACCATGACGGTGGTGTCCATGGTCATGCCGGAGCCGGCCTCCTGAAAGCCCGAGGCCTGCAAGACGCGCGGCGTGCCGATCCCGCCAGCCGACACAATAACCGTATCCGCTCTAGCGGTGAAAGTTTTGCCGTTAAGACGACCGCGGACACCCATGGCATGTCCATCTTCGATCAGCACGTTCCCTACATCCGCGCCGGTGCGTAGATCTATCCCGGAGGCGACCGCCTCATCGACGTATTCGGCCGCGTTCCACTTTGCGCCACAGCGGCAACCCAGCATGCATTTGGCGCCGCAGTCGAATCCTTCGCTACGCTCCGGCCGCATGAATTTCAGTTGCGGTTGCCAATCGTAACCCAGTGCTCTCCCGGCCATCGCGATGCGGGTGGAAGCCTGGCCTCTGAGATCATCGGGAAGCGGCGCGATTTGCAGCTCTTCCAGAGTCTCCGAGACTTCCAGATCCAGGTTGATGCCATACTTGTCTTTCAGCCATCTGGGCGGAAGTGCCGCGCAGCCGCAATACATGCTTGTGGCACCGCCGACCATCAGCGGCCGGATGATGTTGAGGCCCTCCTGGGTGAAAAGCAGGCTGCCCCGATCGGTATACAGCAGCGCGCCGAGATAGGTGCCGTAATAACCTTTTTGGCGGTAATCGCGGCC
>DASQQR010000527.1:0-2711 GCA_035643335.1 Anaerolineales bacterium | reverse complement strand
TGGGATTATCTATCGCTCGCCATCTGGTGGAAGCTCACGGAGGTCGCATTTGGGTGGAAAGTGTTGAGGGAAAAGGCAGTACTTTCTATTTCACGGTGCCGGTAGCAGACTAGGCGTGTAAATTTTATCGGGTTGGGAAATCTATAAATAAGTACCGAACATCGGCTGTATTGATTCACCTGGTCAAAGGGCCTTTGAGCCCGCAGATATCTCGATTGGAGGGGAGTAATGTCAAACCATCTACCGCGATGCCTCACCGTAATTCTTGGCGTGTTGCTGCTATCAGCATTTGAGGCATGTGCTGCGCCTCCACGTCCAATTCCATCCGTAAGCAGGACGCCGCCGACAACTACACGTGTTACGCCGACACCCGAAATCTTAGGACCTGTCAGCCCGACCGCAATAGCGGAGGCAACTCCGACACCAACACCAACTGCGACGAATCCTGTTGAACCAACAGAAGATATTCGTCCGGAAGAAGTTGATGAACACCCCCTTGTTGATGTAGATCCGCGTGGGCAAACGGTTACTTTCTGGCACACCTGGGGTACCGGGAATTCTGGAAAGACGATAACCAGGATAATCGATGACTTCAACGCCACGAATGAGTGGGGCATCCGCGTGGCGGCTGAATACAAAGGAAATTACAGCGACCTGGAATACGCGCTCGATGGCGCCCTGCCGTCAGGTGATCTTCCCAACCTGGCAATTGCATACAATAATGTGCTCGCCAATTGGTGGACCCGGGATATTATCGCCGACCTCAACCCCTTTTTTGATCATCCGGAATTCGGCCTGTCCGCTGAGGAAGAGACAGATTTTTACCGGGCCGCTCTCGACTCAAGCAATTTTGAGGAAGTTCGCGTGGGGCTTCCCTTCAGCCAGTCCGGGAATGTCATCTTCTACAACACGACCTGGGCACGGGAATTGGGATTCATGGATCCCCCAACCACACCTGCAGAGTTCAAGATACAGGCTTGCGCGGCCGCTTCCGCCAACAATCAGGACGAGGACACCAGCAATGATGGGACCGGCGGATTCGTCATCTATTCAAGTGCCACAAATATCCTGTCGTGGATTTATGCTTCTGGCGGCCAGGTGTCTGGCGTACCGGATTCAAGCTTTACACTCAATACACCTACAAGCAACAAGGTGGCCTCCTTTTTGAAGGATCTTTGGGATAGCGGATGCACTTACCAGACGAAAACTTATGCTAACCCGGAATTCGCCACTCGCCGCGCCTTATTCACGACCAGTTCAACCGTCGGTTGCCAGTTTCAGGAAGGTGCGTTCGAGAAAGACGGCGCGTACCAAGATGAATGGACCGTGCTCGCTTTTCCTGGGACAGAACAAGGTAAGGCGATCATCATTTTCCCACAACTCATAGGCATGGTGGATACAACGCCAGAACAGAATCTGGCTGCCTGGATTTTTATGAAATACCTGACCTCACCTCAAATCCAGGCAAAATGGGCCACAAGCAGCCAATATTATCCGGTTCGAATCAGTGGTACTGACCTAATTGGCGATTTCAGAAGGGAAAACCCGCAGTGGGCGGCGGGACTTGAACTATTGGCCTATGGTCGTGCCGAGCCAAGCCATCCCTCCTGGGGAACGATCCGCATGTACGTCCAGAGCACATTCGATGAAGTCCTGCAAAGTCCAAAGGACCAAATCTCTGTTCTGCTCGAGGATCTGGATGATGTGGCTGCGGAAGTCGTCGCGGAGTTCGACGATTAGGCCTTTTGTTGCAGGCAGTATCGTGGAGTCGGGGCTGGAGCCCGCGCAGGCCGCCATCTGGGCGACCGTCCCGAGTATGGCCCACCGATATAGCGAGGAGTTCGCTTGCATTCGGCGGAATATCGACGATTGGGGTTACAATCATCATGCGACCACCATCATGACAGGTCTATTCTCATGACGAATACCCCCTATCAGCCATCCTCGGAGCCTGTTGATCGTCCGCGAAGAAGAGCACTCGGCGAACTTGCCCGGCTATTTTTGCGGCTGGGCTTCACTGCCTTTGGCGGACCAGCCGCTCATATCGCCATGATGCGAGACGAGGTTGTGCGACGCCGGAAGTGGATGGATGAGCAACAATTCCTGGACCTGATCGGCGCAACCAATCTGATCCCCGGTCCGAATTCCACGGAGATGGCTATTCACACGGGCTACCTGCGGGCAGGCCTGGCGGGCCTGGTCACGGCCGGGGTCTGCTTTATCCTTCCGGCAATGCTGATGGTCGCAGGCCTGGCCTGGGCATACGTCCGATTTGGCACCACTCCAACAGCTGACTGGTTACTCTACGGGGTCAAACCCGTCGTCATCGCCATCATCGCTCAAGCGCTCCTAGGGCTGGGTAGAAAAGCGGTCAAAGGACCCTTGACCGCATTGGTGGGCATGCTTGTGGTGATGCTGTACTTTTTCAATATCAACGTAATTGGATTGCTGCTAGCCGGCGGGATGGTCGTAATGGTGCTAAAAAATCTACCCCGCCTTAGAGACAGGAAATTTCTCGGTGGAATCTTTCCGGTTACCTACCTGCTCAGCTTTCCATTGGCGGTTTCGACCTTCAGCTTGCCGGTATTGTTTCTTACTTTTTTGAAGATCGGTTCGATCCTGTATGGAAGCGGCTACGTTCTCTTGGCCTTTCTGCGTGCTGATTTTGTCAGCCGTCTTGGATGGCTTACCGACAAACAGCTCATCGATGC
>DASQQR010000526.1:0-27840 GCA_035643335.1 Anaerolineales bacterium | reverse complement strand
CAATGACACGTCTTTGCGGGACAGTACTCTGTGTTCACGGGTCCCATCTCGCAAAATAACGTCGTCGCCACTCAAGAAGGTGCCCGAGATACCGCCAGGAAGGCGATCGAGGCCGAAGAAGATGACGTTCCCTTGAACCTGACCGCGCAAATCCCGGGCGACGGGATCATCGTAGCCCAACACGGCGAGATCTCCCTGAGACTGGAATTTCAGGACATTTGCCTTGGCAGCAATATAGGCGGTCATGGTTCCATGGCGATCCAAATGATTTGGAGTCACGTTCAGAACTGCAGCCACCTGTGGCGAACAGGTCATCAACTCGAGCTGGAAACTGGACAGTTCGACTATGGCGAGGTCACCGGGTCGCATGCCGTCCACATCGGAGAGCAGGGGATTGCCGATATTGCCGCCCACCCACACACGCGAATGTCCAGAACTGGCCACGGATTCGCTCGAAGCATGGGTACAGATGCGACCAACGAGTGTGGTGGTAGTTGTTTTTCCAGCAGAACCGGTGACACCAATCACACGGCAGGGAGCGGATTGCAAAAAGATCTGCGAATCGTTGGTAAGCGGAATCCCGCGACGCCGGGCCTCGACTACGAGAGGTATGGTAAGCGGGACCCCACCGGAAAGGCAGATCAGGTCAGTGCCATCCAGCAGGCCCAAAGGATGGCCTCCAAGCACCCATTCCACGGGGAGGTGCGCCAGGGATGCCTGAGCGGCCTGCAGATCGGCCTCCGGCCGCCGATCGGTAAGGACAACGTGTGCTCCATGATGGAGCAAATAGCGCGCCAGAGCAATCCCCTGGCGGGCCGCTCCGATAACAATCACACGTTGACCTTTCCAATCCATCATGTTTTCAACCAAATCCAAATATTGCTAAATGAAACCCGTATCTTCTCAACAATTGGAAGGTGTTTGTTGGATCGGCTATAAGCGTAGCGGCGCCCGTTCCAACGAACACCTACCCCTTCTCTATCAAACAACCGCCAAAGCCACGCCGATCATGGCGAATAACAGGCTGATCAGCCAGAAACGTTGAACGACCTGGGTCTCACTCCAACCGGCGAGTTCAAAATGATGATGCAGCGGAGCCATTTTGAACAAGCGCCGGCCCCCGGTCAGCTTGAAGTAGAGAACCTGAAAGATAATGCTGATGGTCTCGCTAACCGGGATTACGGCAATTAGCAGAAGAAGTATCCATTGACCGGTCATTAATGCGACCACACCAAGCGTAGCTCCGAGCGAAAGTGAGCCGGTATCTCCCATGAAAAGCTCTGCAGGATGGACGTTAAACCACAAAAAACCAAAGAGCGCTCCCACTAACGTAAAACAGAAGCGAGCCAGGAAAATCTGTTGTTGAAGTAAAGCGACGGCCGCAAAACCAGCGAAAGCAGTAGCGGAAATCAAACCGGCCAACCCATCGAGGCCATCGGTGAAGTTCACGGCATTCGAAAACCCAACGATAATAAACATGGCGATAGGCACATAAAAATATCCGAGACTGAGTTCCACATTAATCCCGGGAAGGAATAATTGGGGAACGTCCAAGACATAGTTCAATCCGATAGCAGTCACGAAGGCAATCACCATTTGCAGGGCGAACTTTGTGCGGGCGCGCATACCTTCACCTTTGCGCCGGCCACGGATCCCTTCCCAATCATCAATGGCGCCCAGGGCGGCGAAAAGGCCCATAACACCCAGAGGAACAAGGACCGAACGACCCAAGACGGATAGGCCAATGAGCGAGCCAGCATTCAATAAAATGGTGATCAGAGCGACCGGAATCACGATCATGACGCCGCCCATAGTGGGCGTACCGAACTTGGTATAGTGCCGCTCCGGACCCTCCACACGGATCGTTTCACCGATTTTCAGATATCTCAATATTCTCAAAAGCGGCGTTCCCCAAATGACCGTGACCATAAAGCTAAATCCGGCCAGAGCCAGCGCCATGGGGGCCTGATTCATGAGCGCTCCTCCAGGGCAGACACAATCCGGTCCATACGCATTCCGTGCGAGCCCTTGATGAGAACCACATCTCCAGAAACCAGCCGCTTCGGCAAGAGTTCAATGGCCTCTTCAACGCTGGCCAACTCAGTAACAACCTGCCTGGAGAGACCGGCTTGAATGGCAGCTGCGGCGATCATGCGACCTCGCTCGCCGACAGTCACCAACGCGTCTGCGATCTCGGCAACACGCACACCGACCATCTCATGACCACGCGATTCGTATTGTCCAAGCTCCAACATATCGCCTAAGACGGCTACCTTGCGGCCCTCCAATTCCCCTAACAAGTTTAGCGCGGCGAGGGTAGACTGCGGTGAAGCATTATAGGTGTCATCGAGGATCAAGGCGCCGCTTTGAGCTCTTACCGCTACCAGACGCAACTGAGCATGTCCAGAACGCAGGCCGTTGACAATCTCCTGCCAGGTCAAGTTGTCGAGCAAACCCACCGCGGCTGCTCTGAGAGCGGTGTGGACCGAATGGCGGCCGAGGAGCGGCACGCGGAGATGGAGGACCTCGCCGTGATAATGCAAGCGGAAGCGGATGCCTTCCAAACCCAGACTTTCGACACCGTCCGCCCACAAATCGGCATTTGGATCCAGACCATAGAAAAAGACCTGGGCCTGAGTCTTATCAGCCATCTGACGCACCCACGGATCATCGTAGTTCAGGATGGCAACGCCCTGGGGCGCAGCTGGCAAGGCCTCGACCAATTCGGCTTTTCCTCTGGCAATGGCCTCTTGGGAGCCAGCTCGCTCCGCGTGGACTGTGCCCACGTTTGTGATGACACCAATCTGAGGCAATGCCAAGTCACACAAGAAGGCGATTTCTCCGGGCACATAAAATCCCATCTCCAAGACCGCCCGTTCGTGTTGATCGCTCAAGCGCAGTAACGTCAATGGCAGGCCTATCTCGTTGTTGAGATTTCCTGGATTTTTTAAGGTGCGATATCTCTGTCCTAAGACTTCAGCAACCAGCTCCTTTGTGGTGGACTTGCCGACACTTCCGGTAATCCCAACCACGCGGAGATCCAGCTTGCGACGCCAGAAACGAGCGATTTTCTGCAATGCCTGCAAGCTGTCTTGAACCAGGAGGCATAAGGGTGCGTCGCCGACGTTAAACAGTTCATCTGGTTGCCAATCAGCCTGTAAATTCAACAGAGGAAACTGATTGGAAAAATCCCTCTGGACGAGAGCGAAGCGAGCACCATTCCCAAATGCCTCCTGAACAAAATCATGCCCATCAACGTTCTCCCCGGGCAAGGCGACAAACAAGCAACCTGGGATCGCCTGTCGAGAATCGACCACCGCTTCGGTGACGGGCTGATCCCCTTGATCCGGGCGCATACCGCTCAGAGCTTCCAGGATATCCGCCAGAGTTAACATTCATTTAAGCCCTTATCCAGTAAAGAGTGGCTCTACAGTAAACCACGGAAAATCTTAACGACGCCATACTACAATAATCTTTCGTGATAATTCGTGGCTAAAAGTGCTCCCACGATTAACTGTGGCGCTGCCAATAGAATAGATTGCCAACTATTGGCCATTAATCAATCGCTTACGGACGTTATCCGGCGGCAGATTCATCAAAACGACCAGCCGTTCGACAGCGTCATGGAAAACCGGTGCAGCGACCACGGAGCCCCACGGAGAAGTAGTGGGTTTCTCCAGCCAGATGTAAACGAGAAAACGCGGGTCATCGACGGGACCCCATCCAATAAAGGACGCATTAGTGGCGCTACTCGTATAACCCAAAGGCGTTGGGATCTCCGCAGTACCGGTCTTGCCGGCAACCTGGTAACCGTCTACCAGCGCAACAGAGGATTCTACCTCAAGAGAAGTGGCTAACATCTTGGTGATTTTGTGCGCTGTTTCAGCAGTAATTGGCATGCCGACGACCTGCGGAGAGGTATTATACACGCGCCCCTTGTCCAGCACAGATTTTACGACTCGTGGGGTAACCATTTTGCCATCATTGGCCAATGCGGATACGGCGGTCACCAACTGGACCGGCGTCACCGAAACACCCTGTCCGAATGCGTTGGTGCCCAGGTCAGCTTCGTACCAATCATTGTCGCCGGGGATTTTCAGGCGACCCGGAACCTCACCTGCCAGATCGACGCCTGTCAAGTGGCCAATTCCAAATTTCTGCATATGAGCATAGAACTGGTCAGCACCCACCTGTGAAGCAACCCATGCCAGACACACATTCAGTGAATGCTGCATGCATCCCAACATATCCTGTGGTCCCCAGGCGCCACCGTCCCAGTTATGGATTATGGCGCCACCGATTTCGAACACCCCGGTATCTAAGAAGGGTGTGTTGGGCTTCACGGTACCGGTATCTAAGGCAGTGGACATGGTGAGGACTTTAAATACCGATCCAGGCTCAAAGGCTTTGCTCACGGCGCGGTTGAAGGGGGTGGGGTTGACAAAGACTTCAGCATAACGCCAATATTCATTCAGATCGAGGCGTGGCGTGGTCGCCATGGCCAAGATCTCACCTGTACGAGGATCCATCACCAGAATCGTGCCATTCTCCGCACCGGAGGTAGCCAGGGCCTGATCGAGGATGGCCTCCATTTCGGACTGGACGGCCCGGTCAATGGTCAGCGTCAAGCTGGCTCCCGGCGGGATATCAGGGATCTCTTCGACCCGGTTCGGATCGGCAGGTATCCAGACTGTTTGCGGCGTGCCAGCCAACAGATCGTTAAATTTTTCTTCCACTCCAAAGAAGCCCCTCCCCTGGCGGTTTACGAATCCCAGCACGTTGGAGGCCAATTCCTTCTCAGGATAACTTCGTTGCAGGTGGGGCACGAACCTTAAGCCGGCCAAGCTAGGGCGTTTTTGATCCTTGCTATCCTGGTAGGCGACGTCCATCTCGCCGGCAAGTTGCTCCAAACGGGTTTTCTGATCTTCGGTAACGAAGTCTGCCAAGACCCGGTAAACGGCGGTGCTGGAGGGTTCCTGGCTGGCGGCGGCATAAACTTCATCATGATCGGCGCCGACGATCGCATTCAAAGCCAGGGCAATGGTGGATGGGTTTTGGACCTCAGACAGTTCTACCCCGACCTCGTATACGGTCGTGTTGCCAGCCAATAAATGTCCCCAACGATCAAATATCTCGCCGCGCGCGGGAACAATGGTCTGCCATCCGCCCGAATACGCGTTTCCCTGGTCTCGAAACACTTCAGCCTGGGGGCTGAGTTGGATGCGCACCATTTGTACGACGATAAAGAGCGCCATAGCGCTGAGCAACAAACCCAGGGTCGTATAGCGCCAGGAGGATTCCTGTGTCACGGTTTCACCTCCGAAAGGGGCGCAGCGGGTTCGAATACCCGCTCTCGGAGCCAATCGAACAGGGATTGGGTGTAATCGGGCGATAACGTCTTCACCCGAGGCAGTGCTGGCGCAGGACTCGCATCCATAGGAGCAGCTTGTCGTTCGACATAGCCGGGTACGACGATATAAAAGACTTGCTCCTCGGAATCAATGGGGTGAAAGCCAAGTTCAGTGGCGCGGGCCTGCATTTCACCATTTGACGTCAGGCCAGCCAGCTGAGATTCTAAATCCGCGTTGCGCCGCTCCAAATTCTCGATGGTATTGCGCATGCCCTGAATGGAGCGACCGATGGTAGCTGCCCGAGCAGTAACGTTGAGGTAGACACCTGCAACCAAAGCGACGAGAATCAGTCCCAACAGAAAAAGGCCGATGAGCTGTACTTGCTTCCGCCAAGGAGCTTGTGAATAAGCCTGGGTAAATCGTTGTACACTGTCCATGTTCACTAATAGAGGTGAACGCCAACCCCTAAACTCCGTTGAGTAAATTTGATGTATATCGTCCAGCTATACAGTTAAGTTTGCAAGTGTCATGCCAATGTCTAGGTCAGGCAAGTTTTTCGGCGACCCTAAGACGAGCACTTCGGGCGCGGGGATTATTGTGAAGCTCTTCTTCTCGAGGCCTTAGCGGGCGACGAGTAATCTCTTCAATTGTGGCCACATGGCCACAGGTACAGACCGGCTGGCGAGGAGGGCAGATGCAATCACGGCTTTCCGTACGAAAGAACCGTTTCACGATGCGATCTTCGAGCGAATGGAAGGCGATCACAGCCAACCTGCCACCGGGCTTTAGCGATTCAACCGCCTGTGGCAAGGCAGATTCCAGTGCATCCAATTCCTGGTTCACGGCGATGCGCAAGGCTTGAAACGTTTGGGTGGCCGGATGGATGTCACGCCTGCCGCCTCTCTTGACGGTCGAAACCAATATGGCCAGCTCCTGCGTAGTGCGGATTGGCCGGGCGTCAATAATTGCCCGAGCGATCTGTCGTGAGCGGCGCTCCTCCCCGTATCTGAACAGCAAATCTGCCAAATCGCGTTCGGGCAACGAGTTTACCAGGTCAGCGGCCTGAACAGGATTGTCAGGGTCGAAGCGCATGTCCAGAGGCGCATCTGACCTAAAGGAAAAACCTCGCTTGGGGTTATCCAATTGCATCGATGACAAGCCCAGATCCAGCAGGATGCCATCTACTTTCTCCCACCCCAATAAGTGCAGCTGTTCACGGAGTGTTGAGTAAGACGCTCGGACGATGATCACGCGAGAACCGAAAGTCGCCAGCTCACGTTTGGCTACCTGAAGTGCTTGAGGATCGACGTCCATCGCCAGCAAGTGACCATCCGGCGAACTTGTCTCGAGGATCCCGCGGGCATGTCCTCCAGCTCCCAGCGTGCCATCCACATAATAAAGTCCACTACGCGGCTGTAAAGCGTGTATAATCTCTTTGTAAAGAACAGGTTGATGAGGGCGAGATTCACTCATCGCCAGAAATCAAATTCAGACCGACTTAAGATAAAGACACGAAGTACTTTAAGAATTTACAGACCTGGTGAAAGATCCAGGGCCATAAACCTGTGCGCATTGGCTTCTACATCCTTGAGCTGAGCAACCTGATCCTGCCAGATTTTGGTTGACCAGATTTCAAAGTAATCACCAACGCCGACGATGACGGCTTCCCCATCGAGTTCAACCGCATCTCGGAGAAACTGAGGGATTAAGATGCGCCCAACTTTATCCACATCGACGCGATCGGCGTTGGAAAAAATCAGGCGTTTGAGCAAACGGGCCACTGGATCCGTCATACTCATGCGGTTTACTCGCTGGTAGATCTGGGTAAAAGTAGGAACGGTAAGCACCATGAGATTATTATCAAATCCCTGGGTCACGTAGGCACCTTCGGCGACCAGGAGTTCTCGAAAACGTGCGGGAATGGTGAGACGACCTTTGCTATCGATATTGTGCTGGTACTGACCCAGAAACATATGTTCTACTTGTCCTTTAAAGGGTGAACGCCGGATGCCCCGGCGCTCCACTTCCTCCCACTTTCTCCCACAAACATACACAGTATATATGAAAACTTGATTAAATGCAAGTATTTCTCTCCGATTTGTTCTGACAAATTGTTTACAGATTTGTAAAATGATGGCTGTCCCGTTTCTAACGGGAAACAGCCGGATCTGGTGGATTGTGGGCGTGCGCCGCTTTGCTTATGGCACGCCCACAACCCACCAAAAGCGAGGGCGCTTAATGAAATCATTTTCCGGTACCAATTACGCTGACCTTTTTACTGGCATCGAGGTTGAAGTTCCGGTCCTGGATGGAACTCACCAGCGGTACATCAATTTCGACAACGCAGCTTCGACACCGAGCTTAAAATGTGTGCAGCAAGCGATCAATAAATTCCTGATCTATTACAGCAGCGTGCATCGAGGCACAGGTTTTAAGAGCCAGCTCTCGACGCACTTCTATGAAGCCGCTCGCCAGGCGGTACTTCGTTTTGTCGGCGCGGACCCAGATACGCACACATGCATTTTTGGCAAGAACACCACGGAGGCGATCAATAAGCTGGCGCGGCGATTCCCTTTCACTTTAGAGCGAAACATTGTCTTGACAAGCGGAATGGAACATCACTCCAACGATCTACCCTGGCGTGCAGTGGCGAAAACCGTTCACGCGGAATTAACCAGCGATGGACGGCTGGACGAATCCGACTTCGATGCGAAGTTGGAAACGTACGCCGGTCGAATGGCACTGGTAGCGATCACTGGCGCCAGCAACGTGACTGGATTCCTGAATCCGATCCATCGTTTGGCAGAGAAGGCCCACCGTGCCGGCGCGCAAATCCTGGTGGATTGCGCCCAGCTGGCTCCGCACCGGAAAGTCGAGATGCGCGCGCCGGACGATCCTGGACACCTGGATTATGTGGCGCTTTCCGCGCATAAGATATACGCGCCGTTCGGCACGGGTGCCCTCATTGGCCGGAGAGAGACTTTTGAACACGGCGATCCGGACCTGACTGGCGGTGGCACCGTCGAGATCGTGACATTGGAGGATGTCGTTTGGGCAGAACCCCCCGATCGAGACGAAGCCGGCAGCCCAAACACAGTTGGAGCAATCGCACTGGGGGCCGCGATTCATCAAATGGATTCAATTGGCATGGAGGCAGTCGCTCGACATGAGGCTGACCTGACGGCTTACGCGCTGAGCCAACTTCAGAAGCTGCCCGATCTCGAAATTTATGGGGAACAGGAGCCGCAGTCAGCAGGAGAGCGGCTGGGAGTCATCCCGATGAAGATGAAAAATCGCTCCCATTTCCTCACGGCAGCGATCCTAGGTTACGAATTTGGAATTGGTGTGCGCAGCGGGTGCTTTTGTGCGCACCCATACATCTTGCATTTGCTGCACCTTACAGACGATCAAGCCCGTTCGGTCCGCAAACGCATGATCTATGGAGATAAATCCGATATGCCCGGATTGGTTCGAGCCTCATTCGGTCTGTATAACACGAGGGAGGAAATCGATGCATTCGTCGAGGCGCTCAAGCGGATCGCCCGTGGGGAGTACCAGGGGAAATATATCCAGGACACCGCCTCTGGAGAATATTATCCCGAAAATTGGGCACCGGACTTCGAGAGGTATTTTAGCTGGGCGGATATCTGAAATTGTCGAACTAAACGAAGCGGCGTAATATTCCCAAGACCTGACTCAAATATCCGCGCCCAAATAAATTCAGATGATTCAGAAGATGGTAAAGGTTATATAGCGGAAATCTCGCGCGGTAACCTTGAGCCAGCGGGCGGATTTCCTGGTAAGCAGCGTAGAATTTATCCGGAAAGGCGCCGAAGAGTGCGGTCATGGCCAATTCAGCCTCCGCCCAACCAAAATGCGCTGCCGGATCAATGATCACCGGGCTGCCCGACTCATCGGCCATGGCGTTTCCACCCCACAAATCCCCATGTATCAAAGAGGCAGGCTGGTCCGGAATCAGGTCTGGCAAACGAGCTGCCAGATGCTCCATCTTGCGGGCGTCCTGACTGTCAAGCAAGCCCTGGGTGAGCGCCAGTCTGGCCTGGAACAGTAAACGATGTTGTGCAAAGAAAGCGTAACCATCGTCCGTCCACGGGTTCCGCTGGGGTGTGCTGCCAATGTAATTGTCATGACCAAAACCGAAACGTGTACTGGTGTGGTTGTGCAGGGCGGCTAAGTTGTGTCCAAAACGTGTCCAATAGTCGGAACTACTTTCGGCTGACTGCAGACCCTCAAGCAGCAGGAATCGCTCCCCGAAAATGAAGGGAAGCGGAACCCTGGGACCGTCAGGCACATTCAGCGCTGCCAGCCCCTCTGCCTCTCTGGCGAACATATCCGGAGGGGCATGCTGATTGACCTTCAAAAAGAAGGTAGCGCCCGATTCGGTTTTCAACAGCATGCCAGTGTTGATACAACCCCCGGCAACCGGTGTGGAGGCAATAATCGAGCCATGGCCGTTTTGACCAGACCACTGGTGCACCTCGTCAGGGATCATTCCAGGCCCTCGTCTTCCAACCGGCGCAACAATCCCTCACAGGACCGTTCCAGAACCCTATAGACCTCCTCGAAACCATCGTTGCCGCCATAATACGGATCTGGCACCGGCGCATTGGGTCCGCCTTGGGGATCATACTCACGTAGTAAATGGATTTTGGAGCCAGCGTCTGCATTGGAGGCCAAATCCAAAAGATCGCGGTGGTTGGTCGAATCCATGGCCATAATTAAATCAAAGCGATCGAAGTCGCTCGTGCGGAATTGACGGGCGCGCCGATTGTAGTGCAGCCCATGGCGGGCAGCCACGCGCCGCATGCGCGCATCGGCCTGTTCACCAACGTGATAGGCGGATATGCCAGCGGAGTCCACTTCATATTTGTGAGAAACGCCGGCCTGCTCAGATAGAGACAAAAATAAATGCTCCGCCAATGGACTACGAATAATGTTGCCTAAACAGACAAAACAGATGCGTTTGATTTGGGGCAAAAGACCTCCTCTCGGAATGGTTGAAGGTTGAAGATTCGAGGGTTGTTCGAGGGTTGAAGGTTTCGTTCGACTGGACGGTTGAAGGTTGAAGATTCGAAAGTTGAAGGATTCGGTCGATATCCCCGGCAAGTAGTAGGGCGCGCCGACCGCGGAACGGGGAGGGGGCTTCACATGCAGAGCGTGTGAAGCAGGGGAATTTGGGGCGAGGTGAGCGCGCTTCACGCACTCACCTCGCCCCGAAGCCGGTACCCCGGCTAACCCTGACGGCTGACTGCGTCCATCACAGCCACGGCGGCAATGTTGACAATATCTCGGACTTCATCGCCGGTCTGGATCACATGTACCGGCGCACCTACACCCAGGAGGATTGGACCAATGGCCTGAGCGTTGCCCAGGCGGGCCAGCAATTTATAGGCGATATTGGCGGCTTCCAGGGATGGAAAAACCAAGACATTGGCATCTTCAACTTCACTGAAGGGATAGCGCTCTTTTATAAGCTCCGGCACAACGGCGGTGTCGGCCTGCATCTCGCCATCGACTGCAAAGTCCGGACATTTACTCTTGATGATCTCCACGGCTTTGCGCACCTTCTCCGATAGAGGATGGGGAGTGCTTCCAAAGTTCGAGAAGGACAAAAGGGCCACACGAGGTTCGAGGCCTAACTGCCGGGCGAAATCTGCGGAAAGACAGGCGATCTCCGCCAAATCCTCGGCAGAGGGATCAATGTTCACAGTGGCGTCGGTGAATAAGTAGGTACGATTGTTGACGATCATGATATAAACCCCAGCCGCCCGGCTGGCGCCTGAAGAGGTGTGATGGATTTGCAGAGCGGGCCTGATTACCTCCGGGTAATCATAAGTCAAACCAGACACAAACGCATCCGCATCTCCCATCTTGACCATCAGCGGTCCAAACACGTTCGGGTCGCGAACACGCTTAAGGGCATCTTTGAGGGGCACTCCCTTTCGCTGACGGAGTTCAAAATAGGCTTTGGCATACTCATCTATTCTGTCAAAATCCATGGGGTTGGCGATATCAGCGTCGAAATCCAGCCCGAGGGCTTCGATTTTGGCGCGGATCACTGCAGGCCTGCCTACCAGGATGGGAATTCCGATACCCTCATCCTTCACCTGAGCGGCGGCGCGGATAATCTTGGTCTCTTCGCCCTCAGCAAATACCACTCGTTTCTTCGCTTTGGAAGCCTTGGCTTTGCTCATAATGAAGTGGCGGACCTGCTGGCCCATGCCCTGACGAAAGGCCAGTTGCTGGCGATACTCATCGAGATCAATGTGAATTCGGGCTACACCAGTCTCCATGGCGGCCCCGGCGACCGCGGGCGCTTCCCAGAGCAGCACCCTGGGATCCAGAGGCTTGGGGATGATGTAGTCGTCCCCAAATTTGAGGCTCCCAAGGCCGTAAGCTCGCAAAACGCCATCTGGCACATCCTGCTTGGTCAACCCAGCCAGAGAATAGGCCGCAGCAACCTTCATATCATCGTTAATCGCCCGGGCGCGAACATCCAAGGCACCACGGAAGATAAATGGGAAGCCCAATACATTGTTAATTTGATTGGGATAATCGGACCGGCCGGTGGCAACGATAGCATCGGGACGGATCTCCTTGGCAAGTTCGTACTTAATTTCAGGATCGGGATTCGCCATCGCAAAAATGAGAGGCCGTTCCGCCATGCTTTTAACCATATCGGGGGTAAGCACATCGGCTACGGAGAGCCCATAGAATACATCCGCACCATCTACAGCGTCGGCCAGGGTGCGGGCCATTGTGGCATGAGCAAAACGCTGTTTGTACTCATTCATACCCTCCGGACGACCTTTGTAGACAACCCCGCGGCTGTCAACCAGAGTGATATTCTCATTTGGAACACCCAACTTGACAGCCAGTTCGGCACAGGAGATCGCTGAAGCGCCCGCTCCAGAGATGGCGATCTTGATTTCACCGATCTCTTTGCCAACTAACTCCAAGCCATTGAGCAAACCAGCACTTGATATGATGGCGGTACCATGCTGGTCATCATGAAATACTGGAATATCCAGCATGCCTTTCAAGGTCTCCTCAATGTAGAAGCACTCAGGTGCTTTGATGTCCTCCAGGTTAATGCCCCCAAAAGTAGGAGAGATCGCGGCAACCACCTGGATGATCTCATCCGGATCGCGAGTATTTAGCTCGATGTCAAACACATCGATATCAGAGAAGACTTTGAACAGTACGCCTTTACCTTCCATGACCGGCTTAGACGCTAACGCGCCTCGATCCCCGAGGCCGAGAATGGCGGTGCCGTTGGACACGACGGCCACCAAATTTCCCTTGGAGGTATATTCATAGGCAAGTTGGGGGTCCTTCTCAAGTTCTAATACCGGTATGGCTACCCCTGGGGAATACGCCAGGGATAAGTCTCGCTGGGTGACAAGAGGTTTGGTTGGCAAGATCGAAATTTTGCCAGGCTTACCACCCAGACGGTGATATTCGAGTGCTTCTTCCTGCATGCTCATTTTTTGCTCCTTAAATGGTTTAACTACGGCCTAAATAGGAGTTGCCCATCTCGTTAGAAAATTGACTCTCCGGTGTATTCATTTAATTGGACCAGCAAAAATGGATCTCGTGCGGGTTCACGATAAGCCGGCGCTGCGATCACTCCAGCATTATACTCTGCTCAGGGTCTTGCCACAAAGTTAATAATCATGTAAACTTTTATTAAGAGCAGAATGTCTTTGAGGGATGCAAAATCGCTGCGTCCGAAGGCTTAGATATAATGTATAATGAGGTAGTTTGGACAAATAGCGATTTTGAGACCGACCAATAGCCGCCTGCCACATTTCGTTGATTCGGAGTGATGAGTCCCAGCTGACGGCTTTTATTTGGATCGTTATGCTCATTGCAAGTAGACGATCTGTGGCAGAAAAGCAAAAAAGACAAATATTTCAAGACGAGAGCGGCCACGGCTTTAATAGTGATTTCAGGAAAAGATGAGTAGGGTGTAGATCTCACCTGGCCTGAGCAATTCTGGCCTGATGTCTAGATTTAGCAGTTATTGAGATTCTTTGAAGGACATAGATGCCAGCAAAACATGTCGGACAGGCGACGTGCGAAATATTACTTAGATAACCAGCGATAGATAGCCAGACCGTCTATCTGTTCAATGCACCTATCATCGTGGTTTGAAAACTGAGATCAGCGAGCTTCAGCTCAGCCAGCCGTGGCCCTGAGAGGCAGAGTCACGGCTGTTTGTTATTGGGATTAAATGGGAAAAAGTGTCACGAAAGATTACAGCGCTTAAATTACAGAAACGCAACCACCAACGGGTAAACGTTTACCTGGATGGTGATTTTGCATTCGGCCTCTCGCGGATTGTGGCAGCCTGGCTTGAAGTCGATCAAGAGCTGAGTGAAGAAAAAATCGCGCAGTTGCAGGCGGAGGACGAGAACGAGGTCGCTTTTCAGCGCGCGGTAAAGTTCATCGGTTATCGAACCCGATCCGAGGCTGAGGTTCGGGATAAACTGAGAGATGCGAACTATCCTGAAGAGGTTATCGAGGCCGTAGTTCAGCGCTTGCAGCGTGGCGGGCTGGTGGACGACGAACTTTTTGCCAAGACCTGGGCGGAGAATCGCGCCGAATTCCATCCGCGCAGTCATCGAGCGTTAGCCTATGAACTGCGGCAAAAGGGCATTCCCGAGGAAGTCATCAGCAAGATCCTGGAGGAGACAACCGGAGAGGAAGAACTAGCCTACAAGGCGGGGCTGAAACTGTCGCGCAAATTGAAGAACCTGGAATGGCCTGATTTTCGTCGCAGACTGAGCGGGTTTCTCGCTCGACGAGGTTTTTCCTACGAGATTGTCGCTCCAGTGGTAGACCGCATTTGGGCCGAACAAGAATCTGGTGGAAATCCAACAATTGACAACAACGAGGTTAACTCATGAACGCTGGTATATGGTTATTGATAGTGTTGGCTGCCTTGGCAATAGGCGTATTGGCTGGCTATTTCGTCAAGCAGCAGCTTGTTGAGAACGCAAGACAGAAGCAACATGAAGAAGGGGAAAACATCCTAACCATAGCGAGAGAAGAGGCCCGCAATATTCAACTGCAGGCCAAAGACGAAGCCCTGGAAATTCGTCAAAAGGCCACCGCAGAGAACAATCGACGCCGCGAGGAACTAAATCGAGAAGAGGACCGGCTGCAAAGAAGGCGAGAGGAGATCGATAATCGCGCTGAACGATTGGAAAAACGCGAGCAGGCCTTGAACAAACGGCAGAGCGGCCTGGATAAACGCGCCAATGAACTTGACAATTTACACGAACAGGAGATGGAAGAACTGCAACGAATTTCTCAGATGACGACCGATGAAGCCAGGCAGGCTCTAATGAATGAGACTGAAAAAGAAGCTCGCGCCGATATGGCGCGCATCATCCGCCAGATCGATGCAGAGGCCAGAGAAGAGGGTGAACGCCGGGCACGAAAAATCATCGCCAGTGCGATTCAGCGGGTTGCTTCTGAACACGTTGCGGAGGTGACCACATCTTCCGTTCCGCTTCCTTCTGATGATATGAAAGGCCGGATCATCGGCCGGAATGGCCGGAATATTCACGCGTTCGAACAGGCTGCTGGCGTGGACGTCATCGTGGACGACACACCAGAGGCGATCACAATCTCCTGCTTTGATACGGTTCGCCGTGAGATCGCGGTTCGGGCGATGTCCAAGCTGGTTACAGATGGCCGAATCCACCCTGCCCACATTGAAAAGATCGTGACACGTGAAAGAGAAGAAGTCGAACGGGTGATCGTTGAGTCCGGCGAACAAGCCGCTTTTGACGCGGGTGTACCAGGTCTGCATCCAGAAATCCTCAAGATGCTCGGTCGTCTAAAGTTCCGAACGTCCTATGGCCAAAATCAGCTGGCACACGCCGTAGAGACAGCGCAGCTGGCGGGGGTGATCGCTGCTGAGCTGGGCGCCGACGTGGAAGTAGCCAAAGCTGGGGCTTTGCTCCACGATTTGGGTAAGGCCATGGACCATAACGTGGAAGGAACGCACGCTCAGATCGGCGCGGAATTCGCCAAGCGCTATGGCGTTCACCAGAAAGTAATCAACGCCATTGCTTCGCACCACCACGAAATCGAGCAAGAATCTGTCGAGGCGATTATCGTGGAAGCTGCGGACGCGATTTCAGGTGCTCGTCCGGGTGCGCGCAGAGAAAGCCTGGAACAGTACATCAAGCGAGTACGCGCTCTGGAAGAGATTGCCAACTCTTATAAGGGCGTGGATCAGAGCTATGCTCTGCAAGCCGGACGTGAAGTGCGCATCTTCGTTCGTCCCGAAGACATTGACGACTTTGAGTCCATTCGACTGGCCCGGGATATTGCCAAGCAGATTGAGGACAGCATGCAATATCCGGGCCAGATCAAAATCACTGTGATCCGTGAAACGCGGGCCGTGGATTACGCCAAGTAGCGGAATATTCGCTCTGCAGTTTCCAACGGGAAAAGGGCAGGGTTTGATCCCGCTGAAAGCGGAGGACCATATTTTTCTAAGCGTTTAGATCGCTCAGGAAGGGGTTGTATCGGCGCTCTAATCCCACGGTAGTTTCGGGCCCATGCCCGGTAAGCAAGCGAGTATCGTCAGGTAAGGTTAATACCTGAGCCCGAATGCTATCCATGAGCATCTGGTAATCACCCCCAGGCAAGTCGGTCCTTCCAATATTGCCCTGGAAGATCACATCACCGCAGAACAAGACCTTTTGTTCTGCGCAGTAAAACATGACATGACCCCGGGTGTGGCCGGGAGCGTGTCGGACCTCAAGCCGGTTACTCCCCAAATACAAGATCTGACCATCCGTTAAGTCAATAGTTGGTTCGGGACCAGGATCGATCTTAAATCCAAAAAGCAAAGCGCCCCCCTGAGCCCTCCACAACGGATAATCTCCCGGATGCAAAGCCACCGGCGGTGGTGGATTGGATCCATCGGCGACCTGGGCTGCTCCTCCCAGGTGGTCAAAGTGAGCGTGGGTAAGCCATATGCTACCAATATGCCAGCCACGTTTCAGAGCTTCAGCGAGGATGTGCTGGCCTTCGGCAGCAGGATCGATCACGATGGCATCTTTTGTTTCGGGGTCCGCGACCACATAAGTGTTGGTTTGAACGGGACCCAGTGTCATGGCGATTATCTCTAACATAGTCAAAACGTCTGTATCCTTTTAAGGGTAGAAGTAGCGAAATAGATGGGTTTTCCGCACTCAGCGCGATCAGACCCGGACACGGGGTTTACAGTTTCCAACCAACGAAGATTATACATGATCCGGTAGTGAGATCATATTGTAAGCAGCAACACAGAAAAGAGTCATGCTTGGCGTTATTGTGGAAGCGTGCTAAACTGGGAAAAATCTCACTTCTATAAGATTCTCACGGAGGCGAAAATGGCAACCCATCCCCCCGAGCCGTTTCGGATCAAAATGGTCGAACCCATCCATCTGGTGGATCGAGAACAGCGCGAGCAGGCGCTTCTTCGGGCGGGTTATAACGTATTCGGGCTGCGCTCGGATGAAATCTTTGTCGATCTGCTGACAGATTCGGGAACCGGGGCAATGAGCCAGGAACAGTGGGCAGCAATGATGACGGGAGATGAATCCTATGCAGGGGCGGATTCTTATTTCCGTTTGGCCGAAGCGATACGCAGTATATTTGGGTTTCGTTATTTTGTACCCACCCACCAGGGACGGGCAGCCGAGAACATTCTCAGCGCAGTGAAGGTGAAAGAAGGCCAATATGTTCCCTCCAATATGCACTTTGACACCACCGATGCGAACATACGCGCCAGGGGTGGTAGACCGACCAATCTGGTCATTGATAATGCCTTCGATCCAAAAGATCTCCACCCGTTCAAGGGTAATATGGATACCCAAAAATTAAGCGCATTCATTCACGAAGTTGGGGCGGAGAAGATCCCCTTCGGCATGATCACGATTACGAACAATGCCGGAGGCGGCCAGCCAGTCTCCTTAGAAAATCTTCGGGATGTGGCGGCAATCTATCATGATCACGGCATTCCTTTTTTCATTGATGCCTGTCGTTATGCTGAGAACGCGTATTTTATCAAGCTACGGGAACCGGGTTATCAAGATAAGAGGACGATCGAGATCGCGCACGAGATTTTCGCCCTGGCCGACGGGGTAACAATGAGCGCTAAAAAAGATGCCATCGTCAACATCGGAGGCTTCTTGGCGATGAATGATGAAAATCTTTATCAAAAGGTGTGTGCGGAACTGATCTTGCGCGAAGGTTTCCCAACTTACGGCGGGCTTGCGGGGCGCGACCTGGATGCTATCGCGGCCGGTCTATCGGAAGGTTTAAAAGAGGATTACCTCGCTTACCGACTCGGGCAGACTGCTTATCTGGCTAAAAGGCTGTTGGAATTGGGCATTCCGATCATCGAGCCCCCGGGAGGTCACGCGGTTTACGTTGATGCAGGAAGCTTTTTCCCCCATATCCCGCAGAAAGAGCTCCCTGGCCAAGCACTGGTGGTCGAATTATTCCTAGAGTCAGCGATCCGGGCCGTCGAAATCGGATCGGTCATGTTTGCCCATCCTGATCCAGAAACAGGCGAGATGATTTTCCCACGGTTGGAACTGGTTCGTCTGGCGATCCCTCGCCGGGTATACACTCAAAGCCATCTGGATTATGTTGCCGAGGCTCTAGGGCGGATTGACTCGCGTAAAGAAGAGATCTCTGGCTACCGGTTCACATATGCTCCAGAACTGCTGCGGCACTTTACAGCGCGATTCGAGCCAGTCTAAATGTCCGTTTTTATTGGTAGAATACTGGATACATGAACGATCAAAGAAAAACTTCCGCTCAAGACACCTTGTTACATACTTGTGCATGGTGCAACCAATTTATCGATTCAGAAGATGAAGTATACGGGTTCGGAGCCCGGGCGAGCAAGGGGATTAATCTAAAGGATAAAGAAGGCCAGTTTGTATCCTTGATGCTTGCCCTGGAAAACAAGACGATATTTGCGATGGTTCCCCCGCAAGAATCGCCGGCAAGACAGGCTGGATACGATCTTATGTTTATTACCTGTAGCCAGTCCTGCGCTGAGGAACTGAAGGAAGCACTTGAATCAGAAAAAGATGCATCGGGGGATGCCTGGTAAGCCCGGCCAGTGATTAATCTCAGAGCAACCCAAACCACACGAAGGGAGAAGTGTCATGGCACATGAAATCGATTACAAGATTTTCGGTGATGATCTGCAGATGGTAGAGATTGAACTAGATCCGAGAGAAGCCGTACGAGCGGAAGCCGGCGCGATGACCTATATGGAAGATGGCATCGAAATGCAGACCAGCACTGGAGGGGGAATATTTAAGGGACTCAAAAGGATGGTTACCGGCGAAAGCTTCTTTATCACCTCTTTCATAAACCAGGATCAGGTCAAGAAGCATGTGGCGTTTGCAGCGCCTTATCCGGGAAAAATCATCTGCCTTGATCTGGCTTCCCTGGGTGGACGCTTCTTGTGCCAGAAAGACTCGTTCCTATGCGCGGCAGAGGGCATCGAAATTGAGGTTGCTTTCACCAAGCGATTAGGTGCTGGAATATTCGGGGGCGAAGGGTTTATCCTGCAGCAGCTTCAAGGGGACGGTCTGGCCTTTGTGCACGCCGGAGGCACAATTATTGAGAAGGATTTGGCAAGCGGAGAGCAGTTGCGAGTTGATACGGGCTGTCTGGTGGCGTTCGATGCAACCATGGACTATGATATCCAGTTTGTAGGAGGCTTCCGGAATGCTTTATTCGGTGGGGAAGGGATATTCCTGGCACGGATGACCGGGCCGGGGAAAATCTATCTGCAGAGCCTGCCGTTCTCACGCCTTGCCGATCGCGTGCTTGCGGCAGCGCGGTTTCAGCAACGGGGCGAACAGAAGGGAATCGGCGGTATAGGGGGGAACGTCCTGGGAGGTTTACTGGGAGGCGACACGAACTTCTGATTTACCTCTGCTTGGCCTGATTCCAGAGATCGTTCATTTCTTCAAGGCTTAATTGGGACAATTCGCGCCCTCGAGAACGGGCGTGGGATTCAATATAGGCGAAACGCTCCCGAAATCGATGATTAGCCTCTCGTAGGGCGCTTTCAGCGTCCACGTCAAACCAGCGCGCCAGGTTTACGACTGCGAACAGAAGATCACCGATTTCTTCAGCACGCGCTCCAGGCTCGGAAGTCTGGCGGACCTCCCCCAATTCCTCATCGATCTTATCCATTACTCCCTGTACGTGGGTCCAATCAAACCCGACGCGGGCAACACGCTTTTGGAACGCTGCTGCCTGGGATAAGGCCGGCAAGGTAATGGCGACGCCATCCAGCAAGCCCTTATCGGTAACGCCGCTGGCCCGGCGTTCGTCCGCCTTCAAACGCTCCCAGTTCTGAATAACCTCTTGCGCATCCTGGAGATTCAGATCCCCAAAGACATGGGGATGACGATGAACCAGTTTTACGTGAATGGTTTGCAGAATATCGCTCATGGTGAATTCGCCGTATTCGCTGGCAATTTGAGCATGCAGCACGATTTGAAGCAGTAGATCCCCAAGCTCCTCGCGCAAGGCGTTCGGATCAGCCGCGTCAAGAGCAGCCAAAACTTCGTAAGCTTCCTCCAGTAAGTGAGGTCGCAAGGACTGATGAGTCTGCTCTCGATCCCATGGACAGCCTTCAGGTGCCCTTAGGTGGGCAACCAGCTCTTGAAAAGCCTCGAAAGAAGTGTTCTCGCCTAAGGATGGGACGTAAAGGGTTGTCAATAAACCTACGTGAGGACTGCGATCAATTTCGAAGAGAGGCATCTCTTCCAGCAAAACGCTTGTAGTACCTGCCCCGTGCACCAGCTTAACGAGATGATTCTCGGGGTAGATTGCCATGAGGGTCAACTTCACTTCAGAGGCTACGAAGGGCGAGTACAATTGAGCAATCATTGCAGGACGATCAGGCGGCATAGATGGGTGGTGGGTAGCCGCAAGTTCCAAGGCATCTATCAAAGTAGTATGAGGAAACGGATCTACTTCAAGGGCAGCAAATGTAGATTCTAAAAAGCTGAGACCTTCAACTACTCTTACGGGCACGCCGATCTTCCGGGCCCGGCTGGCGATCTGGGGAGTCGTCGCTTCCGCCACGAAGGGATGGCCCGGAACAGCATAGACGACCCCCTCCGGGCGCTCACCCAGGTTCAAAATCTGCTCGACGATTTGATCGTAGACATATTCAAAGGATTCGCCATCCTGGTAAAGGTAGTCGAACGATTTCACCCGTAAGGTGGGCGGGAAACCAACCACTGTGGGGTGTTGGTGACTACGCAAATAGATCTCGGGAATATTGCGGAGAAGATCCCATGCCTGGCGGGTCAGCAAAGAGGGATTACCGGGACCCAGACCAACTAAGGTTATGCCTGAGGTGGACATTGCAGACGGTTGAAGGTTTCTTTGGGGAACAAAGGAAAATGCAAGGCCAGCCCCGGCAGCAAAGCTGAAGAGGCTGACCATTGCATCCCAGCCACTACGTGTGACAACACAAATGCGGTGATTAGCGTTTGGTGTAGGTCGGGGCCTTTCGGGCACGCTTAAGGCCAGGTTTCTTGCGCTCTTTGACGCGGGCATCGCGAGTGAGGTAGCCACCTCTTCTGAGAGCTGAGCGGAGGTCAGGATCAAACTTAATTAACGCACGGGCAAGACCCAATTGGACTGCCTCAGCTTGACCGGTAACGCCGCCGCCTTTTACGACTACGGTGAAATCAAACTTCTCTTGATCTTCACCAGCAGCAGATAAGGGCGCTAAAACTGTCTTACTATCCCCTAAGCGTGTAAAATAATCATCCAGGGATGTCCCGTTCACCATAAACTGACCTGAACCACTCATCAAACGCACGCGAGCAGTGCTCTCTTTTCGGCGACCGATGCCTTCATAATATTGAACTGCCATTGTCACTCCAATTAAACTAAGAGCCTATCCGAAAATTCGGGAGAGTGGGGGTTTGTGGCGGCGCTCTGCGCCGCCACAAACCCCCACTCCTTCATTTTTCGGATAGATACTAAATTATTCAAGCGGTTTTGGTTGTTGAGCCTCATGAGGATGGTTGGGTCCCGCATACACTTTCAACTTCTTCAACAAGCTGCGTCCGAATTTATTGTGAGGCAACATGCCCCAAACAGCTCGATCAATAACTCGCTCAGGATGTTTTTCCAACTGATCACGGAGACTAATCTGCTTAAAGCCTCCGGGATAATCACTATGGCGATAATAGTATTTGTCATCCAGTTTGGTCCCGGTCACAGTGATCTTTTCGGCATTGATCAAGATCACGTAATCGCCGGTATCCACACCAGGTGTGAAACTGGGCTTATGTTTGCCCAGCAGCACAGTGGCAATTTTGCTTGCCAGACGACCCAGATTCTGGCCCGTGGCGTCCACCACGTGCCACTCCTGGGTAATGTCTTCGGACTTCGGAAAATATGTCTTTTGCACGATGATCCTCTCCGATTAAGACAAGGACAATGTCAGTCCTTACCGGTATATTCTGTTATTATCTCCCAGATAATCTCGGAGTTCGGCCGCCAGACGGGTAGATCACCTCTACTAAAAACAAACCGTGAGAGGGAGCCAAACCCTGAACGGCCGGTAGCTTCTCGTTCTCGAAATGGTCAAGAATGCTCTCAGGTTTGAGCGTTCCCTGGCCCACCTTGACCATAAAAAAGACCAGGCGCCTGACCATATGATACAAAAAGGCGTTGCCAACGATCTCAAAGACGATCTCGGATCCCTCTGCGTACCAGATTGCAGAGGAAACCTCTCGCATGGTGCTGCCACCTGTTCGATAAGGAGCACCAAAAGCCGCAAAATCGTGTTTGCCCGGAAGGTATCCAGCCACCGACTCCAAAAGAGCGAGGGAAACTTGCGGCCAGACCCTCCAGGCATAGCGCTCACGCAATGGTTGGCGGATTTCATCACAGATGAGGCGGTAGTGATATTTGCGGGCAAGAGCGGCGTAACGGGGGTGAAAATCGCCAGATGCGGAGCTGATTTGTCGAACCGCGACATCTACCGGCAGATTTGCGTTTAATGCAGTAAGTAAATCAGCGGTTGGATGCGACCACAGCATGTCAAAGGCGATTACTTGCCCAGAAGCGTGCACGCCGGTATCCGTCCGTCCAGCTGCCAGGATGCTCCTGCCTTGCCAGCCAACAGCTTGCAACGCCTTTTCGACAACACCCTGCACGGTTCGGGCACTCTTTTGCCTTTGAAAGCCTTGGAATCTGGTCCCGTCGTATGCGAGAATAGCCTGGTAACGTGCCATCTGCTGTAGCGAAAGTTTAATTCGCTACTACAAAAATCATTCTTCGACCAACTCGATCAGCACCATCTCCGCGGCGTCGCCCTTGCGTGGGCCCAATTTTAGAATTCGGGTATAGCCGCCCGTACGATCGGCATATCGCGGAGCAATATCGTCAAAGAGTTTTTGGACGACCAGCGGATCGCCAATACGAGCTGATGCCAAGCGACGGGCATGGACCATCTTTGATTCGTGAGCTTCGTTTCCGCGCTTCGCAAGTGTAATCAAGCGTTCAACTGGACCGCGGATTGCCTCGGCTTTGGTACGGGTGGTGCGGATGCGCTCATGTGTGATCAACTGCCTCATCATGGTGCGGCGCAAGGCTGCGCGTACATCCTTGGAACGCCCGATTTTATATCCAGCTACTTTGTGGCGCATTTGTCACCTACTCCACTCCAGATTCGTCTTCATCTTCATTTTCAAGGTAGCCCTTTTCGCGCATCTTGGCGCGCAGCTCTTCCAGGCTCTTCTCACCAAAATTGCGGATGGACATGACAGCTTCGTCACCTTTCTCCAACAATTCCAGCACCTCACCTACAGTCGTGATCCCGGTGCGTTTGAGTGAATTGAAAACGCGAACCGAAAGGTCGAGGTTCTCGATAGGCGTCTCAATCATCTCACTGGTCAACCGGCTGCTCTCCACCTCTTCTTCGGCGATGGCAGAGAGAGTCTCTTCGCTGACGCCAGCGAGATGCCGGAGGTGGTCGATGAGAATTTTAGCACTGGTGCTTAGGGCCTCCTCTGGGCCAACGGTGCCATCTGTCCAGACTTCCATAATCAGCCTATCGTAATTTGTGCTTTGTCCGACGCGAGCATAGCCAACCTCCCAGTTGACCCTGCGGACCGGACTGAAGATCGCATCAACAGGAAGTTCTCCAATAGGCAAATGTCCACCGCGATCGTCTGCTGGCGAATAGCCCCTTCCTAGTTCCGCGTTCATTTCAATTTCCAGGCTTGCTTTGTTGTCATCCACAGTAAAGAGGTAGAGGTCCGGATTAACAATCTCGACCTCGGGCGGCGCGAGGATATCGGCCGCCGTGACGACACCACCGCCGCGGACTTCAAGATGCAGGCGAGCGGTATCCACATCATACAGCTTCATACGCAGTTGCTTAATCTGCAACATTACCCGGATAACATCTTCCCGCACTCCAGGAATATCACTGAATTCGTGTTGCACGTCAGCAATACGAATCGAGGTAACCGCTGCGCCTTCCAGAGAGGAAAGCAGCACCCTGCGCAAGGCATTGCCCAACGTAATACCATAGCCACGTTCGAGCGGGCTTATGATAAATTTGCCGTAATTGCGCGCTTCAGCCTCGCGTTCAATCTTCGGCGTAACCATATTTGTTAAACCGATCACGGTTCACCTCTTCCATAAAAACTAGGCAAGATTTTGCTCATTCTTCAATACGTAGATGCAATATCTTGCTTATATTATCGTGAGTAAAACTCGACAATCAATTGCTCGTTCAAGTTGCCATCGATCTCCGCTCGTTCCGGTAGGCGGATAACCGAACCAGCCAGATTCTTAAGATCCCGGCTGAGCCATTCAGGGACCGTTTTTTCCTCGGCTACGGCTGGAAGATCTTTGAAATAGGTTCTCTTGCGAGAACCATCACGTACGCTTAACTGATCGCCTGTCGACAAGAGCATCGAGGGGACATCGGTACGCCTTCCATTGACCATAAAATGACCATGCGTTACCAACATGCGAGCCTGCGAACGGCTATCCGCATATCCCATTCGATAAACGACGTTGTCAAGACGCGATTCAAGGATCTGCAACAGGTTCAGACCAGTCAACCCGCGACGCTGCAGGGACACTTCGTAATAGCGCCTGAATTGACGTTCCAGAATTCCATAAATCCGCCGAGCTTTCTGCTTGGCACGCAGCTGGCGGTTGTAATCCGATTCCCGCCTACGGCGGAATTGAGCGCTTCTGCCATGCTGTCCAGGTGGATACCCGCGGCGTTCGATCGCACATTTGGGAGAAAAGCAGCGCTCACCCTTCAAAAACAGTTTTTCACCTTCTCGCCGGCACAATTTACATACCGGTCCACGATATCTAGCCATTCAATCTTCCCTCGTTATTCTATATACTCACTGGTATTCCTTCAACAATCTGGGGAAGGGCGGGCGTTTGCTGGCGTGCTCCGCACGCCAGCAAACGCCCGCATCCCATTTTATTGAGGTTATACGCGACGCTTCTTGGGAGGGCGGCAACCATTATGAGGCACTGGTGTTTCATCGGTAATCGAAGTCACCTTGATACCCGAGGCCTGTACCGCGCGGATAGCCTGCTCACGGCCGGGACCCGGACCTTTTACGAAGACATCGGCCTCCTGCAAACCCATTGACACCGCCGACTTGATCGCCTGCTCAGCCGCCAAACGAGCAGCGAAGGGCGTGCTCTTGCGTGAGCCTTTAAAACCCACCGAACCGGCACTACCCCAAGTGACCGTATTGCCTTGTGGGTCGGTCACTGTGACGATGGTATTATTGAAGGTCGCGCTTATGTGCACTTGTCCAGATGACAGAGTGCGTTTTGTTTTGCGTGCGCCAGAACGGCGCGATGATCGTACATTTCTAGCCATACAACCTCTTTTTGCTTAAGTCTACCTCGCCGGATAGCCGCTGGGTCAGAGGGAAGGAACCCAATCCGGGCAAGGTGCCTGTCAATATTATTTCTTCTTGGCGCCGCGCCGTCTGCCGCGCCCAGCCACAGTCTTCTTTGGACCCTTGCGCGTGCGAGCATTGGTACGCGTGCGCTGACCTCGCACGGGCAGATTGCGCCTGTGGCGCAGGCCACGATAGCTGCCAATCTCGATCAAGCGCTTGATATGCAGCTGGACCTCGCGCCGCAGGTCACCTTCGACCTTGTAATTCTGAGTGATAAATTCACGTAGCTGAGCAACCTCAACATCTGTGAGATCTCTCACCCGGGTATCCGGATTCACATCCGTCCCATTAAGGATCTGCTGGGATCTGGAGGGCCCGATACCATAGATGTAAGTCAATCCAACTTCGACCCGCTTGTCTCGCGGGAGATCAACGCCTTCTATACGTGCCATAAATCTCTATCCTTGCCTCTGCTTGTGCTTAGGGTTCTCACATATGACATAAACTCTGCCTTTGCGCTTGACAATCTTGCACTTGGAACAGCGCTTCTTCACAGAAGATGATACTTTCATGTTTTCTCACTCCTTCACTTGGCCAGGGCAATTCACAAAGCCAACGTGGAACAGACAAAAGTTCAATTATAACTGATCCTATCCGATCCGTCCAGCTAACGGAGGAATTGGGTGTACTCAAATGTTGTTAGCGGGTTTGGGTGTTCGGGGCGGGGTACCCCGCCCCGAACACCCAAACCCAACAAATTTTTAGTGCTCCCGAGGAATTGGGATTAACGAGCAAACTGCCTCCCTTCGACATCGCTCAGGACGAGCGCAAAAACCGCTCGCAGTGAGACTGGAGACGGAATTTTCTGACCCTGAAAACGCAGTACTTCTCTTCACTCTTCCTCTTCCATTGACGTGAGGATCAAAGGTTCGCCATCGGTGACTGCAACACTGTGCTCAAAATGGGCGGTCAGGGAGCCATCTGCAGAGACTACCGTCCACTGATCCGATAATACCCGGGTACGATATGCTCCAGCCA
Organism: Anaerolineales bacterium; assembly: GCA_035643335.1. Lineage (GTDB taxonomy): Bacteria > Chloroflexota > Anaerolineae > Anaerolineales > UBA4823 > DASQQR01. Next base: position 1,463 of record DASQQR010000526.1, on the reverse strand, counting down.
AAACCATTGGCTCAAGAGCAATGGTCATACCTGGTCGAAGGGCCAGTCCGCGGCCTCGTACTCCATAATTGGGCACATTGGGACCTTCGTGCATCTGTCGACCCACTCCATGGCCAGTATACTCTCGAGGGACATTATAGCCAAAGCCTTCGACATGCTTTTGAATAACAGCGGAGACATCACCAACATGATTGCCAGGCCGCAACTTATCTATGCCGATATAAAGGGCATCCTCGGTGACTTTCAGCAATTGCTGAGCGAGCGGAGAAATCTCGCCGACACCCGTGGTGAAAGCCGAGTCGGCCACGAAACCATCCAGCACGGTGCCACAATCTACGGAAACGATGTCACCCTCGTGCAACCTGCGCTTACCTGGAATCCCATGGACCAATTCTTCATTGATACTTACTGTTAAGGTCGCCGGGAATGGATAGGGTCCGGGATAATTCATAAACGCGGGGGTGCCGCCGTGTCCGCTGATGACCTCGTAGGCGGCTTCATCCAATTCAGCAGTCGAGATGCCAGGATGGATGAGTTTCTTCACGGTTATCAAGGCAAGGGCGTTTACCTTGCCTGCAGCTCGCATCAGCTCAATTTCGTGGGAGCTTTTTATTACAACAGCGCGACCGGAAACCATCATTTTATCTTTTCATCCAATGAGTCTAGCAGTTCCGCCGTCACAGCCTCGATTGACTGCTGACCATCCACCTCAATGAGCAAATTGCGCTTACGGTAGTAATCGATCAAAGGTTGTGTTTGTTCAAAATACACTCGAATGCGGCGTTTTACCGTCTCAGGTTTGTCGTCTTCGCGCTGGTAAAGCTCCGATCCGTCATAATCACACACACCAGGCTTCTGCGGAGGGTTGTATTTCTCATGAAAGACATGACCTTTAGCCCGGCACGTCCAGCGACCCGAAAGACGTTCTACCAGCTCGTCTTCAGAAACCGCGATGTAAGGAACCGCATCGACTTGTGCGCCGAAATCCTCAAGCATACTGCTAAGGGCTTCCGCCTGGGCGGGAGTGCGAGGAAATCCATCCAACAGGGCCCCTTGTTCGCAATCGGACCGGGAGAGCCGCTCTCGAATCATGGAAATGGTAATGTCATCAGGGACCAACTCACCCCGGTTCATGTATTCCTCGGCCTTTTGACCCAGCTCGGTCTGGTTCTTCAGGTTTTCCCGAAAGATATCTCCAGAAGAGACATGCGGTAGACTCAATTTCTCGGAGACAGCTTTGGCCTGGGTGCCCTTGCCGGCTCCAGGCGGCCCGAGTAAAACAATGTAAGTAGCCATCGTTCTGCCTTAGCGAATCAGAAGGGTATCATCATACCCGTGCAGCTTGAGCTCGGCTTCGATGGTGAAAAAGGTGTCACGCACCACGCCAACGACAATCAGCAGGCCCGCGGAAGAGACCAGCAACAGGTTGGCATTCCTGGCGAGTGGGAACACCAGTTCAAGCA
>DASQQR010000525.1:0-8992 GCA_035643335.1 Anaerolineales bacterium | reverse complement strand
GGGGGAACAAGGGGATGGGAATATCCTGAAAGGTGTAAATAAGGAAAAACGAGGCGATCAAGCACCTGTCCACACATAAGGGATGAGCCCGTGATACTGATGGCAACGAGGGCGTTGCGCTTCCCGACGACTTCTGCGCGCCAATCAGGTGGCACAACGTCAGCAAACATGGCATTAAAGGCGATCGCCAGAATAGCTCCTGACACAGACATCACAAAGGAGATCAGGATCAGGACCCAGATTTGATGAGTCTCAGAAAACAGCCAGGGTAAAGGGATGATTGCCAGATAACCGAGACGGTACAAGGCGGCTGAGAGAAAAGAGACCCGAATCAGGTGTTTCCCTTCCAACCATTGACCGGCCGGCAGAGAGACCAGCAAGTTGGCTAACGCCGGTCCGGCGGTCAAAAGGCCGACTAGTAGGCCTGTGGCACCGATGCGGCTGGCATATATGGCCAGAAAAGCCATGGCACTACCGACCAGCACACCAAATCAGAAGACGTCCGCTTATAAATGACGAAAGTTTGATCGTAACCGGGTATTCAAATTAATCGACCAGATATCGAGAAATTTAGGTGTCCCGTTTTCAGCGGGAAAGAGGCCGGATTTGAGCTCTGGCCCCCCGGCTACCAATGTCCTTTCAATGAAGACTGAGCCCGACGCGCGTGTGGCTTCAAATCCCGATATTCGGGCAACAATTGCCAAACACGTTTAGCCGCTTCGATTTGAATGTCCAAAGACATCTTCGACTGCCCCCAACGACGGTCAGCAAAGTAAAATGGCACTTCCCTGAATGAAAAGCCTGAACGGTAAGCTATATAGGCCATTTCAACTTGAAAAGCATAGCCATTCGAGCGCACACGATCCAATGGCATCCCCAACAAGGTCGACCGGCGCCAGACCCGGAATCCGCCAGTTGCATCCTTAACCGGCAGCTGCAAAATCGCTCTCGCATAGAGATTTCCAAATGCAGAAAGCCCTTTGCGCCAAAGTGGCCAGTTCCGATCGACGTTGCCACCAGGAACATACCTGGAACCCATAGCGACATCACATGACTCGAGGGCCTGCGTCAGTTCCACTAGCTTCTCTGGAGGGTGGGAAAAGTCGGCATCCATCTGGGCGACTGCTTCCGCGCCTGCTGCCAGCGCCCTTTTAAAGCCGGTTAAGTAGGCCGTACCCAATCCCAACTTCCCAGGGCGGGTCAAAACAAACAGGTTCCCAGGAAAGCGATCCATCATGGATCTCACCAGGTAAGTCGTCCCGTCAGGACTGTTATCGTCTACAACCAGGATTTTGAGCCCAGGAATCGGTAAATTGAACAGTGCCGTAAATAGCCTGGGCAGGTTGTCTGCTTCGTTATAAGTGGGGATAACAACGGTTAACTGCAATTTGGAATCTCTAAGGTTTGGAATGTCGGCACATTAGTATACTGGTAAATTGGGGATCGGTAAATTGGCTGATCGGCTTGGGAGCGGGACTATTGTCAGGCCGAGCGCCGAATTTGGGCCTGGATGGCGGCCTTGAGATCAGCCAGCTGATCGAAGGGACCCTGATCGGCAAACAGCTGTCCGAATTTCGCGGTAATACGTTTACCCTGGTTCACCCCTTTTTCCCGATCTTTGAGAGGATAAAAATAGTCGATCGACTGTTCCAAGCGGCCACGAATGCGCTCTTCCAATCCAGCTAGGTACACCGGGATAGTAACCAGGACGAAGTCCCGATGGTGCAGGTGACCAATGAAGTCATCCGATCCGCCTACCTGGCTCACTGCATTATGAATCATAAGGCCAATGGCCCGCAAAACATCGTCTGAAGCAATAAAGCCGTAATCTTCCCGAAACCGGTCAAGGTTTTCCAGCGAGATCAGGAGCAATGCCCATTCATCATTATCCAAACATTCGCACAGTCTCTCGTCCACAAGGGCTCCATCGGGCAAAAGCGTAACCGGATTGGTTAGAGCCCCCTGAACCGACCGGCGAAGGGCATTGCGCACGCGCAAGCGCAGCTCCTGTACATCGAAGGGTTTGGTTATAAAATCATCTGCCCCGAGTTCCAGGCCATGCAATCGATCTGATCGATTCCGCTTTTCGGTGAGGAAGATAATGGGAATTTCCTGAGTGCGTTGCGTTGTTCGCAATCGGCCAGCAACTTCGTATCCATCGATATCAGGCAAGCGGATATCCAAGATGACCAGATCCGGTGGTTCAGCTCGGCACATATCGACCGCTCTCTCCCCTTGATCTACTGTGCACACCTGGTAACCCTGAACTTGGAAGTAGGCAGCAAGCATCTCTGCCACATCAAGATCATCTTCGACCACGAGGAGGGTCGGCCTGGTTTCAGTCACAAGTAATCCTTACCCGATGGGCGCTTTTTGAATTACGAATTCGCAAACGTCGTCGTTTACAGCAAAACACTTGGATTCATTGACCCGAAATTCATTGCCCCCAGAGAGCCACTTCAACCCTTCTTGAAGCAATCCAACTGCGATGAAGCAGACCGGCTTATCTGCATCGTGCCTTCCCCAGCAGACGGGGCAACGATGGATAGTGTAGATGAACTCATTTTCATGTTCCTCGACGGTTGTTTTCTGGTCGCTGACTTGACTGAAGATCTTCGCCATAGCTGGCAAGCCGATACGCATTTTGGCGTGCAGAGGAAGAACTTTAAAGGCCAGATCGCCAGCGCCGGCCAAAGCACCAAAGTTGCGCAGCGAATCCGCAAATGTGGCCCTGCCCGCACGTAAAGCCAGTCCGCGACCACCGCGCGGTCCGTACATCTCTTCAAGCGCCTGATTGATAGCCGAGACATCCGCAAAGTCGAATTCCTTGGCCAGATTTCCCGGCGGATGATTGTCAATCAAATGCGGCAAACGGGCCAAATTGAGAATAGCGTTCAATCCATTCCTGCCCATTACATCTTCCAGCGCCTTTATCATGATCAAGCCGAATTTGTTGGCGTAATAATAACCGCTCTTCGGTATGGGTTCCATTACACTATACCCATCCTATATCAGTCTGGCCAATGATTCGGCGGCCCGGCGCATATCGAGGAAAATCAAGCCCAATTTAGCTTCTTCGCGGGCCAAGGCAGTGAGGACGGCTTCTTCGCCCACTGACATCAGGATAACATATCCCCTTTCACCTTTGATGTAAACTTGATCGAGGGTGCCACGACCCAGTTCAGAGGCAATCCGTTCCCCAAGCGATAACATCGCAGCGGACATCGCGGAAACCCGGTCTTCCTCGACTTCTTGAGGTAAGGCGGACGCAATGCTAAGGCCGTCAACGCTTACGACCGCCGAGGCTTCGATCTCAGGTGAAGAAGCCTGAAGATCTCGCAAGCGTTCTACCATGAGTTGAGAGCGTGACTTTGTCAAGGCTGATCTCCCGCTTGATAATAAATCCATTTGCATTGGGTAATACGACTTTTTGGTCATAGTGAGTCAGCATTGTATGACCCACTGTCAGGTGCTGCGCGCATCAGTTTCGAATCTTAAAATTTCCTGCTTTGGTAAATAAATGTAGCATAGTGAAGAATTTGTGTCAAGCAAAAACAGTTTTCATAATTGTTTGGCACTCTGTTATCCATGCTATAATCTGCCTGTTAAATGAGTTGGAGCTCTGAATGCCCCTCAACGATTTACGCGAATTTATAACACTATTAGAGAAAAGCGGAGAGCTGGCACGAATCAGTGTGCAAGTATCTCCTCATCTGGAGATCACGGAAATAACGGACCGGGTCAGCAAAGGTGCGCCGGAAAAGAACAAAGCCCTTTACTTCCAGAAAGTCAGCGGCTTCGATATACCAGTGTTGATCAACATCTTCGGCAGCCCTCAGCGCATGGCCTGGGCGTTGGGCGTGGGCGAATTAGATGAGCTCAATCAGAATCTCAGCCAGGTGATCGACCCGCAGCTGCCTCGAGGGCTGCGTGAGACGCTGGGCCGGGGCCAGGAAATCCTCAATGTGGTCCGATCCATCGGCCTTGGTCCGAGAAAGATACGCCGGGCACCGGTCCAGGAAACTGTCATAGAGATGGGCTCCCTGGATTCTCTTCCGATCCTGCAGTGCTGGCCCAAGGATGGTGGGCGTTTTATCACGCTACCCCAGGTGATCACCCGGGACCCGGTGAGTGAGGTGCGCAACGTAGGTATGTACCGGTTGCAAGTTTTGGATGAAAACAGCCTCCTGGTACACTGGCAACGCCATAAGGGCGGCGCGGAGCACGAACGCGTGGCGCGTGCCGAGCATAAAGAGAAGATTTCAGCCGCCATTGTGCTGGGCGGGGATCCGGCAAGCATGTGGTGCGCATCCGCGCCGCTGCCGCCCAACATTGATGAATACTTGTTAGCGGGCTACCTGCGTGGCGCGCCAGTGGAATTTGTGGACTGCGTCTCCCAACCCCTGGAAGTCCCCGCTCAAGCGGAGATCGTGATCGAGGGCTATGTTGACCCCAGTGAACAGCGCCCTGAAGGCCCATTTGGCGACCATACCGGTTACTACACTCCTGTTGAGCTCTTTCCGGTGTTCCACGTCACTGCTATTACCCATCGCAAGGATCCAATTTATCCAACCACTATCGTCGGGATTCCTCCTATGGAGGACGTTTGGATGGGCAAAGCCACCGAGCGGCTGTTCCTGCCACTAATGCGCCTCTTTGTCCCGGAAATCGTGGACGTCCACATGCCAGCCGAAGGGATCTTTCACAACCTGGTACTAGTGTCGATCAGAAAGCGTTTTCCCGGACAAGCGCGCAAAGTGATATTCGGCTTATGGGGACTCGGATTATTGTCTCTTGCCAAGGCAATCATAGTTTTCGACGAATGGGTGGATGTCCAAAACCTGTCTCAGGCAGCCTGGCAGGCCCTAGGAAACGTAGACTGGTCGCATGACGTGGTTCACAGCGATGGCCCGACAGATCACCTGGATCACGCTTCACGCCACCACTCCTACGGAGGCAAGATCGGAGTCGACGCCACTGCCAAGGTGCCCGAGGAGGGTTACCAGCGTTCTTGGCCGGAGGTCGTCCGGATGGATGAGGCTGTGAAAACGCACATCGACGAGATATGGGGCGAATTGGGACTCTAAATCGCTTTGTGTCGAGTGAGAATTCAAGAAAAATGCGCGCATATCCGGGCCTGGAGAATGATGAGAGCCTGCCTTTTACCTCTGGCTCGGCGAGAAAAAATCCGAAGGAGGATACCCGATCATGAGAATCCCACGTTTATTCTTTAGCTTGGCCAGCTTAATCCTTCTGACAAGCACCATTTTGGGAGCATGCTCCCCGCAAGCAGCGCCAACCGTTGAGCCGGTGACAGAGCCCGTCAGGATTAGATTCGCGGTGCTCCCTATCCTGGATGCTCTACCGATGTACGTTGCCCAGCAGGAGGGCTATTTTCTCAGGCAGAACGTAAGTCTTGAATTTATCCCAGTTGGTTCGGCAGCGGAGAGAGACCAGGTGATAGCCGCGGTCCAGGCAGATGCCATGATCAATGACCTGGTCTCTACTCTGTTCTATAATCAAGATGAGATTCAAATAATAGTCGTCAGATTTGCCAGAACCGCTACGACCCAGTTTCCTCAATATCGCATCCTCGCAGCAAGAAACAGTGGGATTGCGAGGGTCGAGGATCTGAAGGGCATTGAGATAGGCATTTCTGAGGGCTCGGTGATCGCATATACTACTGATCGCTTGCTTGAAGCAGCTGGTATTCCACGTGATGAGATTAAAACGATCGCAGTTCCGAAGATTTCCGACCGCCTTGCCCTGCTCAACTCAGGAGAATTAAAAGCCGCTAACCTGCCTGACCCTCTGTCGTCCCTGGCAATTCAAAACGGAGCGGTGCCGATCATCGACGATACCACCCATCCCGAATATGGCAATAGCTTGATCTCCTTCCGCAAGGCTTTTATCGATGAACACCCGGAGGCGGTGACAGCCTTTTTGGCGGCTGTTGAACAAGCTGCAAGCGACATAAACACCGACCCCGGTCGTTGGAGCGATCTACTGACCGAGCAGCAGCTGGTTCCAGCTCCCTTGATTGGAACCTACAAAATCCCCACCTTTCCGGGTTCCAGCGTGCCCAGTCAAGCTCAATGGGACGATGTGCTCGCCTGGGCAAAGGACAAGGGGCTCATCAACAATGATGTCGGCTACAGTGAATCCGTGGATGGGTCGTTTCTGCCGTAGATAGGAATGAAACGTGATGAGCGATGCGTAAGCAGGTACAGAAAAATGTCGTTTCCCATTAAGGGACTGTGATGTATAAGATCGAGACACAGGCGCTTACTTTCGCTCATCCTGGCAGCGCTCCGGTTTTCAAAGATTTCAACTGGCGCGTGGAACAGGGAGAAGGCTGGGCCGTGTTAGGTCCTTCAGGCTGTGGGAAAACCACGCTGCTGTATCTTCTGGCCGGGTTGATACTTCCAATATCCGGACGAGTATTGATCGACAATCAGCTTTTGGTACGACCACGGCCCTACACCGGATTAATCTTGCAAGAATATGGCCTGCTGCCGTGGGCAACCATCCGCCAAAACGCGGAGGTGGGGCTGCGGGTACGCACTTTTTATGGCCCGGATGGAAAACACGCTCCGGAGGATTTCCAGCCGGCCGTCGACGTTGATCCGTGGTTGGAGCGGTTGGGAATAGCATCTCTGTCCGACAAATATCCGGGACAAGTATCGGGTGGACAGCGACAGCGGACAGCCATCGCGCGCACTTTGGCGCTTAAGCCCGACCTGCTATTAATGGACGAACCGTTCTCCTCTCTGGATGCGCCAACACGGGAGGGACTGCAGATGCTCACGCTGGAGTTGGCCGCAGAACAAGATTTGACCCTGATCCTGGTCACCCACGCCATTGAAGAAGCCGCAATCATGGGCAGAAAAATCCTTCTGCTCAAGGAGACACCGAATTCCCGACCCCTGATCATCGATAATCCAAACGCAGGACAAGGAGCATACCGGGAGACGGCTGGATATCACCAGATGTGTCGCCAACTACGTGTCAGCATGGAGACATTGTGAGCCGACGGGCTATATTCCTTGCCATACTCGTGCTGCTAATCTTCTGGCAAATTGTATCGTTAGTAATCCATAAAGCCATCTTGCCGACCCCCGTAAAAGTCGCGCAAGTCTTTGTTAGTGAGCTCGGAAACGGATTAATCACGCATTTCCTCGCCAGCCTATGGCGTGTAATCGCAAGTATGGCTCTGTCTATCATCCTAGCTGCGCCTGCGGGTCTGATCCTAGGACAATCCAAACGTCTAAACAACCTGTTTGCCCCAATGATTTACCTTCTTTATCCCATCCCCAAAGTGGTGCTGGTGCCCGTGGTCCTACTATTTCTGGGAATTGGCGACCTGCCCAAGATAGCGATCATCTTTTTGATTCTGTTCTTCCAGATTTTGGTGCTGGTGCGAGACCAAGCGGCAGCACTACGACCCGAGTTGATCCAAAGCGTGCGCAGTTTGGGGGCTGGGCGACGGGCGCTGTTTCGCTTCGTTTACCTGCCGGCCAGCCTACCGGCAATTCTGACGGCCTTGCGCCAGTCCGTGGGCACCTCCATCGCGGTCTTGTACGTGGCGGAGCTGTTTGCAACTCAAAAGGGCCTGGGCTACTACATTTACCTCAACGGCAGCACGCTGTTCAACTATCCGGCAATGTACGCCGGCGTAGTTGCCATGAGCCTTCTCGGGCTTGGCTTATACTTCAGCGTTGACTGGCTCGAACGTTGGTTAACTCCCTGGAAATCAGCCGCATAGGGACTAGATTAAGGATAAATCGCCCTAATTAGCTCTGATATAATCGCAAAATGAAACCAATCCAGGAGTTTCTCAATCTGATTAAGTTTGAACATACCATCTTCGCCCTGCCTTTTGCCTATCTGGGCATGCTGTTAGCAGCAAATGGTTGGCCAGCCTGGCGGGAATTCTTTTGGATCACTGTAGCGATGGCCTCCGCACGGACTCTGGCGATGGGAACCAACCGCCTGGCGGATCGCTGGATTGATGCACGCAATCCCCGCACGGCAAACCGTCCGTTGATCAAGGGCACAATTGCGCTGCGCACCGCCTGGGTTGGGACAGCTTTGGCAGGGATCATTCTGGCGCTGGCGGCATGGCAGCTGGGACCCTTACCGACTCGACTGTTGCCAGGCGCATACATTTTTCTAATCGGCTACTCCTTTACCAAGCGCATCACCTGGTTTTCGCATTTCATCTTGGGATTTACCGACGGCCTGGCCCCAATCGGTGCCTGGGTCGCCATCCGAGGCACCGTGTTCACCGCCAACGATTTGCCCGCGTGGATTTTGCTCGCTGTTGTAATGTTGTGGATCGGAGGTTTTGACCTGATCTATGCCTGCCAGGACGTGGAATTCGATCTTCAGGAGGGTCTGCTCTCTATCCCAGCCAAGTTCGGTATAGCATTCGCTCTTCATCTTTCATCAATTTGCCATATTTTCACGGTACTACTGCTAGTGATTTTAGGCTTTATCTTGGGGCTAGGCTGGCCATATTGGGCCGGGATGATCATCGCATCCGGGATGTTGATCTGGGAACACACCCTGGTTGAGCCGGATGATCTGTCCCGGATAAACATCGCATTTTTTTACATCAACAGTTATATCAGCATCACGCTCTTCCTATCAATTTTTGGCTCTCTTCACTTACCTTAAAACGAGACACTCATCCGAGTTGAAACCCGAGGATCCTCTTATATGAAACGCTGGCTTATAGTCGCCCCAATCCTATTAGGTGTTGCTTTTTTGTTCAACACTTCTCTTGCTGTAGCTGGAGAGGAACCGGATAAGCCCTACGATGAACCCTATGATGGCGCCGTAGTATGCCTACCAGAGCGGTTCTACAAGCGGCCGGTTGGAGAATGCCTGTCCCTGGGTCCAGCTGCTTATTTAAAACGGATGGCTTCTCTTGGGATCACATTCCCACTGCGCCCATTTCCGGGCAAGGTGCCGGACCCATCACTTGCCT
>DASQQR010000524.1:0-2882 GCA_035643335.1 Anaerolineales bacterium | reverse complement strand
TCAGATACCAATTTCCCAATATACCAATCTACCAATATCCCAATCTTATCTATCCTAATCTGATCACTCATCACTGGCCACTGATCACTTCCCCCGATCCTTCCATTCTTCCACTCAGCATTTATCATTTCAATCTCATTTGTATTGAATGATTCCCCAGCTCTCAGACTCTCCAGAGGAGTAGGTTACCCGGACAACTTTGCCTTCCGAATTCATGGAATAGATCTCGCGCTTGCCATCCCGGTTGGATGTGAAGATGATTCGTCCTCCTGAGGTCAGAGTCCCCTCCCAGCTCTCAGACTGCCCTGGCGAGTAGGTTGCTCGAATAACTTGGCCCTTTGAATCCATGACATAGATCTCGCGCTTGCCATCCCGGTTGGAGGTGAACATGATTTGCCCTCTTGCGGTCAGAGTCCCCGCCCAACTCTCGGACTCTCGGGGGGAGTAGGTTACTCGCACGACTTTGCCCCCCGAATCCATGAGGTAGATCTCGCCTTTGCCATCCCGGTTGGAAGTGAAGATAATTTGTCCTCTTGAGGTCAGAGTCCCCTCCCAGCTTTCAGACTGTCCAGGGGAGTAAGTTACCCGGACGACTTTGCCCTCCGAATTCATGAGGTAGATCTCGCGTTTGCCGTCTCGGTTGGAGGTGAACACGATTTGTCCTCTTGCGGTCAGAGTCCCCGCCCAACTCTCGGACTGCCCCGGGGAAAAGGTTACCCTGACGACCTCCCCTTCCGAGGTGATCCGGTAGATTTCGCGTTTTCCGTCCCGGTTGGAAGTGAAGTTGATTTGGTCATCCAAAGAGACTGCAGGTTCCCAGCTTTCAGCCTCCCGAGGGGAGTTGGTTACCCGGATAGCTTTACCCTCCGGTGTCATGCGGTAAATCTCGGCCTTACCGTCGCGGTCGGAAGTAAACGCTAAGTTGTGAGGTCTGCCCACCACGGATGTCAACGATGAATTGGACGGTTTAGAGGGTGGCTTGTTCCCCAAAAAGGCCAGGAACAAACCCAAGGCGGCCAAAACCACGATGATCGGTATGCCGATCAACGTACGCCGTGCTTTAAGGTGTTCCAACAGCTCCGACCCTTTTTGTCGCTGCGCCTCTTTTTTTTCTCGCGCGACCTCGGCTTCTACCTTGGCAACGATCCCCTCAGGATCTGGAAATTCCGCATCCAGGGCTCCTATCTCTTCCATCTTCTCACGCGCCTGGCGCCACCGCCGGCTCCGCGCCAGCCCCCGGGCTTGCTCATAGAGTCCGGTGACTTTTTCTCGCTTCTGGTGCTCCGCCCGTTCACGCTCGATCTCTTCTAGGGCCCGGGCTGACAGCCGTTCCGTATCTCGGTAGCCGGGTTCGATTTCCTGCACCCGGAACAGCAGCAGCTGGGCCGGTCCCCAGCGTCCCGCCTCCATCTCCAGAAGGGCCTGGCCGTAGAGCTCCTCCAGCTGTTTCTGGCGTTCGAGCTCTGCCACCTTCTGCTGAGCGCTGGCGAGCAGGCCCTCCGGATCAGGATATTCCGGCTCAACCGCTGTGATCTGGGCGAATATTCTCATCACTGCCTGCCACTTGCCCGCCTTGTATAGATCGCGCGCCTGGGCGTACAGGTCGGCCAGCTGCTTTTGTCGTCTTGCCCTCTCCATCAGGGTCTTGGAATCCCGGAAATCCCCCGCCTCAGTGATCAGTGCTTCCAGGTCACCTAAGGCTTCAGCCCAGTTTTTATTCTCCCGAGCGGTTTGAGCCTTCGCATATAATGCCTGCCACCGCTTCTGTTTCTGGGCTGCCTCCTGTTTGGCGGCCGCCTCTTTATAATCCGGCTGCACCTCCAGGATGGCCTGAAAGTTGCGCATGGCCCGCTCCCATTCTTCCAGCCAGAATGCGCTCAGCCCATCGATGTAAAGCTTTTCCAGGCGTTGCTCGAGATCCTCGTCCACTTCAGGCAATGGTAGGGGGGCTACCGGTTGCCCCGTTTTCAGCGCGCTGAGGGCGATGACGATTTCTCCTTGCTCTTTATACGTCCACTTGCCCGGGGTTTGTTGCGGCGTTTGTTTGATGATTTGCTCGTAGACGTAATCATACAGCTCGTCGACAGTGATCTTGCCATCGCCGTTTGTGTCTGCTGCCCCGCTCCGTAGACCTTCAACCAGGTAATGGGTGAAGAGCGAGCTCTGCGCTTTGCCCAGGATTTGGTCCCCCTCCCAAGCGTACTGGGTCGCATCCGTGGCAGTCAGCACCACCCGCCCGTAACCGCTTCCCTCGAAGGCTATCGCCGTGCCCACGCTGGCCCCGGTGGCTCCCTTCGTCCCCCGCGCAAATGCTCCGCTGTGACAACAATCCAGGATCAGTACCTGTCGCTTTGAACGGCTGTTATCCATTTCATCGGCGATAAATGCCGCTGGGATTGCAGTCGCCCGCAGGAAATTGTGATTGGTGTCCTTGACCGCCAGGTACAGGCGGCCATTTTTATCCAGGACGCCGTGACCGGAAAAGTACAGCACCAGCAAATCCTCGCGGGACTTGTCGGAGAAAAACTCGGAGATAGCCATCCGGACGTTCGAGGAGGTGGAGTTGAAGAACAAATCCACGTCGTCAAAGTTCCCCACCTGCGAATCCCCCAGGATATCCCGCAAAGCACCTACGTCCATGTCGGGGGCCTTTAAACGCGCCAGGGTTTGGTCCTGGTACACGCTATTGCCGATGATCAAGGCCAGCCTTCTGCCCACGTTGCACCCCGTCAAAAGAAACGTTAAACGCTCTGGTCTATCGAGGTTTCATGCCTCTAACTGGAATCAGGTAATGCCCCCAGCGCTGCCGTCATGGTCTGTATCAACCGCTGGAGCTCGTCTGCCGGCATGGCTGACGGCATGTATTCCAGTTCGATCGAGCG
>DASQQR010000523.1:0-5011 GCA_035643335.1 Anaerolineales bacterium | reverse complement strand
GCGGTCTTCCACCGCAAAATGCAGGCGCTTCTGGATCTCCTGGTAGAAGCTGGCCGTTGGCCGCAGGTCTTGGAGTGGTCAGAGCGCTGGATCGCCCTGGGGGGCACACCCGAGCCCGCCTACCGGGCTTTGATGTTGGCTCATTATGCCCAAGGAGATCTATCCGGCGTCGCCACCGCCTACCAGCGCTGTCTGGACGCCTTGCGCCAGGACCTGGATGTGGAGCCGTCCGAGCAGACCGATGACCTCTTCCAGCGGTTAGGTAGGGGGGAAGTCTCGTTACAGGGCATCTCACCTGGGTTTGAAGAATTTGGTCAAGTTCAGATAGCAGGTGATCCTCCATACAAAGGATTGCAGAACTTCGACCAGGACGATGCGGAGTTATTCTTTGGGCGCGAAGCGCTGACGGCTGATGTCGCTTCACGTCTGAGAGGTTCCACTGCTGAGACGGCTGGCGGTAGATGGGAGCACTTCCTGGCGGTCGTGGGCGCTTCCGGAAGTGGCAAATCCTCCCTGGTGCGGGCCGGGGTAGTGCCGGCGCTCGAACGCGGTGAGGGCCTCAACAATGCAACACCTTCTCCGTCGGCAAGCCGCCAATGGGTGATTCGTGTTCTCACGCCTTCCGCCCACCCTTTGGAAGCCCTGGCAACCAGTCTTACCCAAGAGTCTGATTCGGTGAAGATAACCGCCAATCTTATCAATGACCTGAGAGTAGAACCAAGCGCCCTGTATCTCTTCGCGCGCAAGATCCTAAGAGATCCGCACGGAACCAGCGCTGGCGGGTCTGGAGAAAACCTTCTCCTGGTCGTTGACCAGTTTGAGGAGGTGCTTACCCTTTGCCGCAGCAAGGTGGAGAGAGACGCGTTTGTGGCCAACCTCATGACCGCTGTAGAAGCCGCTGGGCCGGTCTTCGTGCTCATCGCCCTCAGGTCGGACTTTTATGCCCACTGCGGGGAGTATTCCGCCCTTCGGGATGCCCTGGAGAGACACCAGGTGTATATCGGTCCGATGAGCGCGGACGAGTTAAGGCGGGCTGTCACTGGACCAGCGCAGGTACGCGGTTGGGAGTTTGAACCCGGCCTGGTTGATTTTTTGCTCCAAGAAGTCTGGGACGAACCCGGTGGCTTACCCCTGCTCTCCCATGCCCTCTTGGAGACCTGGCAGCGCCGGCGCGGCAGGACGCTCACCTTTGCTGGCTATCGTGAGTCAGGGGGTGTGCGCGGCGCCATCGCCCGCACGGCCGAGCAAGTCTATCAGGAGCTGGATGCAGACCAAAAGTCGATCGCGCAGAATATCTTCTTGCGCTTGACCGAACTCGGAGAAGACCGGGGCGATGGCCTCGTCGCCCCGGATACCCGCCGCCAGGCGGATCCGGCTGAATTGACACCGCAGTCTGGAGATCAATCCCGGCTTGAGGCTGTCTTGCAAAAATTGGCGAAGGCTCGCTTGATTACGCTTGGTGATGGCAAAGTCGAGGTCGCCCACGAGGTGTTGATCCGGGAATGGCCGACTCTGCGCGCTTGGCTGGACGAGAATCGGGAGGCCATTCAAATTCACCGTCACCTGACCAGATCTGCCCAGACCTGGGAGAAGATGGGGCGCGATCCGGGCGAGCTCTATCGCGGGGCGCGTTTAGTCCGAGCAGGTGAATGGGCCAGGCGGCATATTGGGGAGATGGCCCCCTTCGAGCGCGAATTTTTGCAGGCCTCCCAGGATCTGTCCCACCGCCAGGAGGCCGAACGCGAGGCGCGGCGCCAGCGCGAGATCGAGGCGGCCCAAAAATTGGCCCAGGCGGAGGGGCAGCGCGCCGAAGTTCAGGCGCGCTCCAATCGCCGTTTGCGGCGCTTGGCGTTTGGATTGGCGCTCATCCTCGTGGTCGCGATCGGATCCTCTTTGTTTGCCCTACGTCAGACCAACCAGTCCCGGCGGCAAACTCGCCTGGCTACGGCCCGTGAATTGGCCTCCGCCGCATTGGACAACATTGACGTGGATCCCGAGCGTAGCGTCCTTCTGGCACTGCGTTCGGCAGAAACCACCCAGAACGTGGATCACTTCGTTCTGCCGGAAGCGGAGGACGCGCTGCATAAATCTGTGCAAGCCAAGCGAGTCCAATTCACGGTCCCCAGCACCGGTGGCGTGGCTTTCAGCCCTGACGGTAACTTGATTGCCACGACCGATCTGGATAACACCGTAAAAATCAGGGACGCGAGTACTGGACAGGAGCTGCTCACCTTATCTGGTCATACGGGTCAGGTCATGAACCTGGCTTTCAGCCCCGGCGGCCAGCGCATGGTAACGACCAGTCTGGACGGCACCGCCAGGATATGGGATACGGCTACCGGGAAGAAACTGGTTACCCTAACTGGACACACGGATGGCCTGCTTACTCCAGCTTTCAGCCCGGATGGATCCCTGGTCGCCACAACCAGCTTTGATTGCACCGCCAGAATCTGGCACGCCGCTACCGGCGAGCTTTTGCACACTCTCAAGCACTTGGGAACCACCAGCGGTCCTGATTTCAGCCCGGATGGACGCCTTCTGGTGGTTCCTGACCATACCGAAGGGCACCTTTGTGAACCGGGGGCAGCTCCGGTAGCCGGCCCTTCTCCGGCCCGGATTTGGGATGTTGCTTCGGCCGAAGAATTAATGACGCTGGCAGGTCATATCGACGGTACCAATGAGGCGGATTTCAGCCTGGACGGAGCGCGCCTGTTCACCGTCGGCACCGATACTACCGCCAAGATGTGGGACGTATCAACCGGAGAGGAACTGCTAACCTTGTTCCATCCGGCCTGGGTTTTCGGCGGAGATTTCAGCTCGGATGGCAAGCTCGTGGCCACTGGCGCCCTGGATGGAATCGCAAGGGTCTGGGATGCTGCCACAGGTCGCCAATTAATGACTCTCAGCGGCCACGCAGGTGGGATCGGCAACCTCAAATTCAATCCGGATGGAACCAGATTGATAACCGGTTCTGACGACGGTACGGCCATGGTTTGGGATATCACGCCGCAGGGCAGCCACGACTGGCTCACTTTTTCAGGTCATTCCGACCTAGTGTTTCATGTGGCTTACAGCCCGGATGGAACTCGAGTTGCTTCGGCCAGCTGGGATGGGACAGCTAAAGTGTCGTATGCGGACACCGGAAAGGAATCGCTGGTCCTTAAAGGTCACAATGGTAGATTGGCCGGGATTACCTTCAGCCCGGACGGCGCGCGTATCGCTACTTCTGGTTATGACGGCACGGCTAAGGTCTGGGATGCCGCATCTGGTGAAGAGTTGCTCACCGTTGCGCCCGATAGCGGAGTCATCTTCGATGTCGCTTTCAGCCCGGATGGCAAATGGATCGCTACGAGCGGGGAAGATGGCAGCGCACATGTCTGGGAATCCTCGACCGGTGGAGAAGTCATCACTGTGAAAGGTCATGGCGCAGCAGTGTTTGGGGTTTCCTTTAGTCCGGATGGCAAGCGCCTCGCAACCGCCAGCGATGACGGCACCGCCAGAATTTGGGATCTGGCCAGCGGGGAAGAACTCCTAACGCTGTCCGGTCACACCGCGGAAGTAAAGAGTGTTGCCTTCAGCCCGGATGGCCGGCGTATCGCCACCGGTAGCTTCGACACGACAATAAAAATCTGGGATGCGGAGATCGGTAAACTCTTGTACACATTGCGTGGACATACCAACCCGATTTGGAGGGTCAAATTCAGTCCAGGCGGAGACCGCCTGGCTTCCTCGGGGTTTGACAGCGCCAAGGTATGGGATCTGGGAGCGGCTGGGGCTGCTCAAGCCAACCCGGTCTTAAATACTTTTCCCGGAGATTTCGGCCCTGGCCTTGCTTTTAGCCCTGACGGAAAGCGTCTTGCCGTCCCAACTCAGGATGGGACTGTTCGCATCTACATTCTGCCTGTCGACGAGCTCATCGAGCTGGCCCGCTCTCGCCTAACCCGCACATGGACCTCGGAGGAGTGCCAGCAATACCTTCATCTAGATCAATGTCCCCCCGATCCTAGAACTAATAATTGATCGCTCCTTTCGAACGCCTAACCTCGGCCTCACAAGCGATCAGAGAGAAACAGATATCTTTCGCCTTACGAATTACGCATTACGGCTCACGTTTCACGCCTCACGCCTCACGTTTTACGTCTCACGTTTCATTTTCTCTTAGCTTTCCCCTCAAAACCTCCGCCACCGCTTCCATCTTGGGCGTCTCCTGTTCCCCCGTCCTCATATTTCGAATGGTGACCGCGTTTTGCCTGACCTCATCCGGCCCCGCGATCACCACGAAAGGCACCACCTTCTGGTCGGCGGTTTTCATCTGCTTCCCGAGCTTGTCCATCTCCGGGTAGACTTCGGTACGGATGCCTGCCTGGCGTAGATGGTTGGCGATCTTCAGACTGTAGGGCGCCGATTCTTCATCGAAGATCGTCACCAGTACCTGTGCGCTGGAGTCTGATAGCGGGATCAAGCCCAACTCAATGGCTCCGTCTACCATGCGATCGAATCCGAAGGCGATCCCGGTGGCCGGAATATTGGGCCCCCCCAATTGTTCGATCAACCTGTCGTAGCGCCCGCCCCCCGCCAGAGAACCAATTGGATATTCCGGCACGAAGACCTCGAAGATCATCCCGGTGTAATAATCCAATCCTCGCGCCAGGGTGGGCGTATACTCCAGCACCTCCTCTGGCACGCCCAAATCGAGCGTGGCGCCGATAATCTCTCGCAGATTTTCCGAGATGGGCACCCCTTCGATCGTTTTCAGGGCCTGCTCCGCCTCCTCCGCGTTTAGGCCTTTATCGACCAGCTCCTGAATCACATCTTGCTTACCTTGCTTATCCAGCTTGTCGACGGTTTGAATGATCGAGAAAGTGTCCATCTGCTCCGTCTCAAAGGGCTTCAGCGTTTTGAACAGCGTCTGGCGGTCGTTGATTTTGATCTGGATGGTCGGGTAGCCGATATTCTTGAAGGCGAAATATGTGCAGGCCACGATCTCCGCGTCAGCCAGCGGGGAGGTGGT
>DASQQR010000522.1:0-2946 GCA_035643335.1 Anaerolineales bacterium | reverse complement strand
CTGGCCAACCAGATCGGCGACCGGCTGGACGAGGAGCATATCCTTCCGACGATGGATGATTGGGAGGTCTTCCCGCGCGAGGCAGCCGCAGTGGCCATGAAAGCCCAGGAACAGGGCCTGGCCCGCATCGAGATGAGCTATGATGAACTGTTCGAGAATGCCACTTCCATCATTCGCCGTTCGCGTGAACTCACCCAAACGATGATGGCGGAGGATTTTATCGCCAAGGCGCCAGAAGACTGAAAAGAGGTAAACCATGTATGATCTAATCGTTGTCGGCGGAGGACCCGCCGGCCTTACTGCCACGATGTATGCCCTCCGCAAGCGCCTCAACGTCTTGCTGGTTTCGAAGGACCTGGGCGGCAAAACCAATTACAAATTGGCCTTACCCTGGATCGAAGAATACCAGGTGATTCGCGGGCTCGAAGTGGTCAACAAGTTCAGATCCGAGCTGGAATATCTGAAATTCGCCCGCCATATGGAACCCGTAGAACGCATCGATCGCGACAAGGACGGTTCTTTTGATATCTATACCAAAGGGGGCGGGTCTCTAAAGACCAAGGCTGTCATTGTTGCTACAGGAACCAGGCAGCAACGCCTGGCCGTTCCCGGTGAAAAAGAGTTCATCATGCGCGGCTTATGCTACTCGGCGTTAAGCTATGCACCTCTGTTCATCGACAAAAAGACCGTCGTTATTGGAAACGGCGAGCTGGATTTGAGGTCGGCCGCCGAATTGTCTACGGTTGCAAACCATGTCCACCTGGTGGGTGCAAGTGGAGAGATACTGGGTTCTGCCCTGGGTCAGAAATTGCAGAAAGCCGGCAATGTCACCATTTTGCAGAGCCACCAGGTAGTCGAAATTCAGGGCAACGGTTATGCTGAGGCGGTCGTAATCAAGGCCCCCGATGGAAGCGAATCCAGGATCGAAGCTGACGGTACCTTCGTGGAGATGAACCTGGTTCCCAATTCGCAGATGGTGGCCGACCTGGTCGAGCTGGATGAACACGGCCGGATCAAGATCGATTGCTACGCTCAAACCAGCGTCCCGGGGATCTTCGCGGCCGGGGATGTAACCGATACTTATGCCGAGCAGGTGCTGGTTGCGGTTGGAGAGGGCGCTAAAGCAGCTCTATCCGCCTACGATTACCTGCTTCCTATGCTTTAGTTTCTGGTGCGAAACCCTGTGGAGGGTTGAAGGTTATGGCGAACGAAGTTGGCGCCGCTGCGCTCAGGTTGAAGGTTGAAACAAGTACAGTTTAAGGCACTGCTCTTCTGAGGAGTGACAAGGGGCAGTGAGGAGAATGGCGGGCAGCTGCGCTGCCCGCCGTCCCTTTAGATATCCTCAGGTGACTTAAATCCCTAGAAAAACGTGACCTCTGACACAATAAGATTTCAACCCGCGTATTTATAATGTAGAGGATAAAACTTGTACGAATTATCGATTTGTTGATTCATTAGTAACTTCCCAATAAGATGGGGTGGCCCCCAATTGAGAAGATTCATTCACTCTATTAGTCTTCTGGAGAGATCATCATGCCCGTATTCACACCTGGACGTCGCTGGCAGCCCCCATACCTGCCCTTCAAACGTGAGCCAGCCGGACGGCGTTTTTTGGCCGCCGTGGAACGCGCGGTAAAAGGACCGCTGTTCGGCTGCCGCATGTGCGGCAACTGCCTGCTGCAGGAGACCGCTTTCATCTGCTCGATGGAGTGCTCAAAGGGCGCTCGCAACGGCCCTTGCGGTGGATCAACCCCCGAAAGCTGCTACGTCGACCCGACCCGCCCGTGCATCTGGTACCAGATATACGACCGCGCTTTTAGGATGGGCCGCGAGGAGATGCTCCTGGAAGTGATGCCGCCCCTGGATTGGGACAAGGTAGGTACCGAAACCTGGGGCGACGTAGTCGACCAGGTGCGCAACGTGGGTACGAAGAAGGTGTTCACGGGCTTGCTTTCGCGTGATCCCCACCAGCGAGCCGAGGTGTGGGATTCGGTCTTCCGCCCCGTGCGCCAGCCCGACTGGTGGCAGGGAGACTCGAAATATCACCCTCCCGCCTACCAGGAACCGATCTCCGAATTGGAGCGCAGGCTGCGCGCGGGCGAATTCGTGGTCACCTCGGAGGTGGCGCCCCCAATGACCACTGCCACAGGCAAGCTGACCAAGAATATCGAGATGGTCAAACCCTATGTGGCAGCCATCAACTTTACCGACTGCCCTTCGGCAACGCCGCGCATGTCGAGCATCGCCTGCTCCACCATCGCAACCCAACAAGGCGCCGAGCCCGTCATGCAAATCGCGGCGCGCGACCGCACCCGCGTGGGCCTGCAGGCCGAAGTATTGGGAGCCAACGCTCTGGGCATTCGCAATATCCTGTGTCTCTCCGGTGACAGTATGCAGCTGGCCCCCTCTCCAAAAGGCCGCATGGATGTGATCGATATCGACTCCATCCAGATGCTGTGGATTTTGCGCCGCATGCGGGACGAGGGCAAGTACCTGGATGGCCGCAACATCAAGTATCCCCCCCAGATCTTTTTGGGCGCGGCCGCATCACCGTTTGCATCCAAACCCCGCTTCCAGGCACTCCGCGAGCATAAGAAGGTCAATGCAGGCGCACAATTCTTCCAGACCAACCTGGCATATGATCCCGATGGCCTGGAAGTCTGGCTCAACGAACTTGCCAAACGCGATATCCTCGACAAGGTCTATATCCTGATCGGTATTACGCCGCTCAAGAGCCTTCGAGTGGCCCAATACATGAACAACGAGGTGCCCGGCGTCTTTATTCCGGAGAAATTAATGAAGCGAATGGAAGCTGCCGGAGACGGCGCATCAGAAGAAGGCGTTAACATCGCTCTGGAATTGATCGAGGCGATCAAAGACAAGCAGGGCGTCAACGGCATCCACTTAATGGCCGTAGGCTGGGAGGAGATCGTCCCGCGCATCGTA
>DASQQR010000521.1:0-3487 GCA_035643335.1 Anaerolineales bacterium | reverse complement strand
AATGTTGCCATTAGATCTTATTCAGATCCCAAAAATTCAAGCCTGGTAACTAGGCCCGGTAAGTCAAATTATAAACGAAGGGCGATTAATCGCATCCGTTTATCCGTTCTGCATCCGTTGACCAGAGAGACCATTGATGCTGCAGGAGCTGTCCTCTCGCCAACGGACCGGTTGCCGCCAGGTGGCGGGAATGGTCTCATAGGGTATCTTCTCAATAATTGGGGGGGTGAGTGTTTGTTGGAGCGGGCGGAGCCCGCTCCAACAAACACTCACCCCTTCTTATTGAGAAGTTACCTCATAGGGTCTTTTGTGTCAGGGTTTCATGATAAGATAGCCCCGCTATGGGCGCCGGCTGGATCACCGAAAAGAATTTGAAAAGGACCTACTATGACACCCCATGAGAGCAGGCCGATGGAAGTCCAACTCGACTTCCCTGTACGCACCTACGACATCGATTTTGCCGGCGTGGTCAGCAACATTGTGTACATCCGCTGGCTGGAGGACCTGCGCCTGACCATTCTGGAGACCTATTACCCATTAGAAAAGTTTCTCAACGCCGGTTTGGCCCCGACCCTGGTGGAGACGTGCATCAAATACCACAAACCGGTACGGATTATGGACAAACCGCACGCCCGCATGTGGATCAGCAAGGTAAGCCGGTTTAAGTTCGTGTTCAACACCGAGTTCTATGTCAATGGGGAATTGGTGACCACCGCAGAGCAGGTTGGCTGCTTGATCGATATGTCCAGCGGCAAGCCCGCGCCGATGCCGGAAGCCCTGCGCGAGATTTATCACAAGCAATTGGGGGATCGATCCACCGAGTGATCTGACCGGCAAATACTACAAGTTTATTACATCTCTCGATCCGGAGATCCAAAACCGGCTCTTCCTGCGTATCTATAATAAAATCGGATCAACCACACTGCACGTCCGGTATCCTCCTCTCACCCTGCCCTAGCATCTGGTTCGGTGCCCTCCCGGAATGTAAGCGGTTGGTCCGGTTTTTTGCTTTTACCAGGGAACTACTCCAAACGGCCAGCCTTGATCCGCCACAGCGTGGCGCCCTGGACAAACTCAGGAGAAAATAGATCCAGGTCCGTGGTCGTGAGCAAAGCCTGTTCGCTGGCGGTGAGGCGCTGCAACAAATCGGCGCGCCGGTTGGTGTCGAGCTCAGCCAACACTTCGTCCAACAAAATCACCGGCAACTGACCGGTCCTCTCTTTCATCCAGGCAGCCTCCGCCAGCTTTAGCGCCAGCATGGCGGTGCGCACCTGCCCGCGCGAACCATAGGTGCCCAGATCCACCCCGCTTTCCAGAAAACGCAGCTCGTCCCGGTGCGGCCCAATGGTGGTGACTCCGCGAAGGATCTCCCCCTTCCGTTGTATGCCAAGCTCGCGGAAAAACCCATTTTGAATTTGCTCTTCGGTTAAGCCGGCCCGGGAGATCGGAGCGTCGATGGGCAGAGAATACTGCCCTGGGGGTTGGGACAGGGGGTCGTAAGCTGGCTGGTAGGATAAACGCAAGATCTCTCCACCGCGGGTCAATTCGTGATGAATCCTGGCGGCCAAACGGCCCAAATCTTGGACCGCGTGAATACGGGCATAAATCAGTTGTGCACCAGCCGAGGCCAGCTGTTCATCCCAAAAGTCCAGCTGCTCAGCATCGCCGCCGAATTCGCCAAGTTGTTTGAGTAAGGCGTTGCGCTGGGTAAGCGCCCGGCCATAACCGAAGAGAGCCTCAGAGTAATGGGGTTGGACCTGGGCCAGGGCCAGATTAAGATAGCGACGGCGCTCCTCCGGAGATCCTTCGATAATGCTTAGCATCTGAGGCAGAAAGAGGGAAGCGTTGAATTGACCTACAGCATCGCTGATCTTGAGCTTGACCCCGTCCAGCAGGGCTTCTTTACGCACCCGCGAGGAGGGACTGAAGCCATTGAGTTCCTGGATAATGCGCACTTCAAGCCGGTGAGAGCCATCCTGGCGTTCAAAGAGCGCGACGATGCGAGCTACAGCTAAATCTTCGCGCGCGGCCAGGAAATTTATTAGCTCCCTGTCGCTGCTAGCATGGAAGGAAGTGAAAGTAGCCAGGAAGTAGACGGCCTCCAGCAGACTGGTCTTACCCTGGGCATTTTCTCCCACAATCAAAACAGAGCCGCGCGGCATGTCCACATCCAGCCGGGTAAAGTTGCGAAAATTAGTAAGAGAAAGATGGGTAAGATGCATTCTGTCATACAAATGCCACGAGGGGGATCCCCGTGGCATTTAAGGTTAACGGCTGGAATACACGCAGCGATTTAATCCGCCGGGACCACCTGAGCGGCTTCGTCCTCCAGCTTCCAAACCCGTTCCGCGCGATCCACAAACAAAATACCGTCCAAATGATCGACCTCGTGCTGAAAGATGCGTGCCAGCCAGCCGCTCGCCTTGATCTTCAGCGGTTGGCCTTGGGGGCTCTGGCCCTTGATCGTCGCCGAAAGGGGGCGCTCTACGTCGCCAACGATTTCGGGGATAGAAAGACAGCCCTCGGTGCCCGTCACGACTTCTTTGGATAGCCGGGTGATCTCTGGGTTAACCACCGCGTATAGTTTTGGGGGGACACTCTCGTCCTCCTCGTCGCCAAACTCAACCACAATAACCCGTTGCGAGACGTTCACTTGAGGAGCCGCTAAACCGACCCCGGGGGCAACTCGCATGGTCTCAACCATGTCATCGATCAGCTTCTGCAGGTCCGGTCCGAAGTCGGTCACTTTGCGGGCTTTGCGCCGCAGTACCGGATCGGGGAGTGTAGCAATTTCACGAACTGCCATATTTACCTCACCAAAGATTTAACCTCTAAAACTAACTTCTCCATCGGAGCCATAAGGACCCCGCCGTTGCCCAGAATCTTGAATGTTACGGTGGTACATGGTCAAAGCCTCAGCGATGCGTTCCCTTTCCACGGCCGCTTCGGCTTCTTCTTTGTTCCGCCGCAGTGCGTACATGCGGTCGAAAACGTCCTGCTGTACTCGCGCCGGTTCATGCACTCCGATAAAAACGAACTGAGCAACACCTACATTAATAATAACATTTCCGTAATTAAACAAATATCCCAAGAATCCAACGCGCTTGTGCTCAAGACTGAGTATGTTCTCCAGGGGGGCGGATTTTTTCACTTCTGTGCCCAAAGGTTTCCGCTCGATGTCGAAGATATATTTGTCCGTAACCTGATAAATGTCATTCCGCCAATCGACATAGCCATAAAACCACCAGGGTAGCAGGAGCAAGGTGAGCAGGATGCCGGTCAGCAGGACAATCCTTGGGGAAAGAAACTCAATGGAGTTGAGAAAATACAACCCCAAGTAGGCACCAGTGAGGACAAGAACGATGAAAATGCCGAGGGTGGGTCGCCAGGTCTTTCCCACCAAAACCGTCCAATACTTGCGAAACGTAATCGTATTGCCTTCCTCGATTCGCATCTTGAAAAAATCGCGGAAGTAACGGTCCCACAG
>DASQQR010000520.1:0-3040 GCA_035643335.1 Anaerolineales bacterium | reverse complement strand
CATCCGCTCCGTTCCCCGCGAAGAGTGGGATCAAATGAATGTGCGCACAATCATGACCCCCTCGGAACAACTCATCACAGTCGCCCCGGATGAAGATGCCTCAGATGCCCTGAATAAGTTGTCCGAAAAGGATATCCGCCAGCTACCGGTGCTACAGGATGGACGGCTGGTTGGAGTACTGCGCAGGCGAGACATCGTCCGGTGGATGCAGCTTCAATCCAAAGAGAGAAAATCTCTACAACAATAAATTAGCAAGAGGATAGGAGAAAAATACAATGAACCAGAGACGCTTTGCAATCATCGCTGCTGCTGGTTGTGGCATCCTGTTGTTATTAGTCATCGTAGCGATTCCCTTATCTCTAATTTATCTCTTCCCGATCAACCGGTCTGCAGGCCAGGCGGCCCCAACTGTGGTTTCAACCCCAGCTCGGGTGGCGCAAAACACCCAAGAGGCCGTCCCCACGTTTACGCCAGCAGTGCCGTCGGGCGTTCAAGTACAAACACCGTCGGTCCAAGGGCAATTGACGGCGGTCAGCTCTGCAGAGCTGCAATCCTTGTATCAGCAGTCCAATCCCGGAGTCGTCAGTTTAACGGTGGGTGTTCAACAAGGTGGCCAAGTCGGCGAGGTTTCCGGTTCAGGCTTCATCATCGATGACCAGGGTCATATCGTCACCAACAACCATGTTGTCTCCGGAGCCCAATTGGTCATCGTCAGCTTTTTTGATGGCACTCAGAGCAGGGCAAGCATTGTCGGAACGGACGTCGACAGTGATCTGGCCGTAGTTCAGGCCGACAAATTGCCGGAAGGCGTTCACCCTATTCCACTGGGAGACTCCAGCAGCGTGCTTCCCGGTGATTGGGTGATCGCGATTGGCAACCCCTTCGCGCTCAGCAGCACGATGACCGTCGGGGTAGTCAGTGCAGTGGGGCGCACAATCCCCTCCGGTTTGACACCCTTCTCGATTCCCGAGACGATCCAAACCGATGCAGCGATCAACCCTGGCAATTCCGGGGGTCCCCTGATTAATCTCCAAGGAGAGGTCATCGGTGTGAACGCCCAAATCGCGACCGGCAGTGGTGGTGGGGCGAACGCCGGGGTAGGCTTTGCCATCCCAGTGAACATAGTACGGCGCGTTGTTCCGGCGCTGCTCAAAAGTGGAACCTACCAATGGCCCTGGCTAGGAGTAGAGGGACGTGGCGTAAACCTGTTTATTATGGAAGCCAATCATCTCGACTCACAAAAGGGAGCGTATATCGGTGTAGTGGATCAAGGAGGGCCAGCCGAGAAGGCTGGCCTAAAGGGTAATACTGACACCACCGTAGTCGATGGGATTGACGTTCCCGTTGGCGGCGACGTGGTCATCGCAATCGATGGCAAATCTATAGCAGACTTCAACAACCTCATCGCCGAGATCGCCTCTAAGAACCCTGGCGATCAAGTTGAACTCACCATTATCCGGAATGGTCAACAGCAGAATGTGCAAGTCCAGTTGGCCCCGCGACCGGAGAATTTTCAGCCGCAATTAAATCCTTAGGAGTATTTATGCCGGAACTGCCCGATGTTGAGGTACTCAAATGATAACGTATATTCAGACGAAATCCTTTATCAGGCCAGGATTCACCCCGAGACTAGCGTGGGCGATCTAGGCGAGAAGGATGGTGTCGGGTCGCTCCGCATATTACTGTCCTAGTTGTCAGGGAAGATAGAGCTATTATGGCATCAGATGACTCTCTGAAAGAATACCGTGACAAGAGAGATTTCCGGCGTACTGCGGAACCAGCAGGTGGGAGTAAGCGATCCACCGATAAACCAATCTTTGTCATTCAAAAGCACGCGGCTACAAGCCTTCACTACGATTTTCGCTTAGAAGTCGGAGGTGTTCTTAAGTCTTGGGCAGTGCCCAAAGGTCCCTCGACCGATCCAGGGGAAAAGCGTTTGGCTGTACCAACCGAAGATCATCCGCTTGAATATGCGGAGTATGAAGGCGTCATTCCAGAAGAGGAATACGGCGCTGGCACAGTGCTGGTTTGGGACATCGGGAGTTATCGAAACTTGAGAGCCGGTAAAGACGATGAGGGGGCTTCCATGGACGAAGCCCTGGAAGATGGCAAATTAGAAGTCTGGCTCGACGGCGAAAAGATTAGGGGCGGTTACGCGCTGATTCGTACTGGCAGTGGGCAGGACTCGCGCTGGTTGCTGGTCAAGATGGATGATGAGGAGGCCGACGCACGCCGCAATCCCACGAGCACTGAACCCAAATCCGTGCTGAGCAACCGCACACTTGAAGAGATCAGGGATAAAGAAGGGGACCGGCAAGCGTGAAGTCAGCTAAAAACATTCACATCGGCACTTCTGGATGGCATTACGATCACTGGAGAGGACCCTTTTATCCCGAAGGATCATCGAAAGAAGAATTCCTCTCTTACTACATCCGTGTTTTCCACACTGTGGAGATTAACAATTCCTTCTATCAGCTGCCTGCAGAAAAGAGACTCACCGATTGGCGAGATAGTGTACCTGAAGGATTCATTTTCTCAGTTAAAGCCAGCCGCTATATTACCCACATGAAAAAACTCAAAGCTCCACAGGAACCGGTCACTAATTTCATGAACAGGGTGCAGGCTCTGGGGGACAAACTCGGGCCCATCCTCTTTCAACTTCCGCCACATTGGAAAGTGAACCCCAGAAGACTGGAAGAATTCCTGAAAGTGCTTCCAACCGGATACCGTTACGCCTTTGAATTTCGTGATCCCAGCTGGTTTGACCCACGCGTGGTTGACGCACTGGCAAGACAGGAAGCAGCTTTTTGCATCTATCATCTAAACCAACGGATATCACCCAAAGAAGTTACCACGGATTTCGTTTATGTGCGGCTGCATGGTCCGGACGGTGCTTATCTGGGGCAATACGATGTATCCGAATTGAGCGGTTGGGCCGGCGCATTCTCGACTTGGGTACGCGCATCCAAAGAGATCTACTGTTATTTCGATAATGACGAGAGAGGTTATGCGCCCCAAGACGCCCTGAGGCTCAAAGAAA
>DASQQR010000519.1:0-13089 GCA_035643335.1 Anaerolineales bacterium | reverse complement strand
GACCGCCAGGATGATCTTCTCCGCCTGAATGATCCTGCCCTCTAACCGGATGTCCACGGGCGAGGTGAGTTCGGCGCGGCCGGTGAGGAAGGTGATGTTCTTGTTTCTCTTCAATGCCTTGTAGATGCCGTCGATGATCCCTCGGATGATGGCATCCTTGCGGGCGACCGCGGCCGCCAGGTCAAAGGTGATGGCTTCCGGGTCGACGCCGCGCACCCCGAACTCGTGGGCGCGGGCTTTGACCAGGTGCATAACTTCGGCGGACCTTAACAAGGTCTTGGTGGGGACGCACCCCTCGTTCACTCAAGTGCCACCCACCTGGCGCATCTCGATCAGGGCAACTTTAGCGCCCAGGTTGGCAGCCATATGCGCAGCCGGAAGGCCGCCCTGCCCGGCGCCGATCACGACGACATCAAATTTGTCATTCATTGCCATTCCTCAATTACTGGGCCGGCTGGCTAAGTCTGATCAGTTCCAGGCAGACGTGCCCCTCGGCCGTATCAAACGTGTTCCCACAGTAGGGGCATACCACCATGAGTGAGTCGCCACCCAGGCCGACGTAGCAACAGGCAACCGGGCAGATGTGGATCACCCTCGCTCCAAGGAACTCCAGGCAGTGGGGGCAATGAGGTTCTTTCTCTGGTTGAGGTGTTGTCATAATCTATCCTGCTTCAACATCCACCTTTGATCTCGCCGCTAAAATCGGTCCACCCCTGGCTGATGCGTTTCCACTGGTAGGCCCTGGGCACAAAATAAGGCAGCAGCCGCGAAATCAAGCCAGGAGGGACCATGGAGAACCCCATCAGTTCGCTGGCGGTCGCAAACATCACAATTCGCTCTATTTCGTCACGAGTTTGAACCGTGGTTTTCGAGCGCATGGCCTGATCGAAGCCGGCCACAGCAGCCATCGCGAAGCGCAACCGGGCAAGGATGCCAGAAGCATGAACCAGAGGTTCCATAAGAGCACAATACTCTCAGCCCATCACACCTTACCCGGCGCAGCAGCTCAACAAAGCCACGTCTTTCTCGAAAGCCAGGGTCGCCAGCTTGAGGCCTTCCACGTTGGTCAGATAAGGGAATATGGTCTCGCGTAGCTGGGTCAGGGTGATGCCGAAGCGGATGGCCAGCACAGCCGTCTGGATCATTTCACCTCCTTCGGGCGCTAAAATGTGCGCCCCCAGCAGGCGGTCGCTGGCGGCGTCGGCCACCAGCCTCACCAGGCCACGCGTGTCGCGGGCCGCCAGGGCACGCGGCACGTAGGTCATGGGCACAGTGCTTGTCTGCACTTCGTATCCCTGTTCTCGGGCCTGTTCCTCGGTCAGCCCGGCGCTGGCGATCTGCGGGTCCGTGAAGGTAATGCGGGGGATGTAGGCGGCGTCGTAGACACGCCCGGCCCCGGTGAGGGCGTTCTCGGCAGCCAGCATCCCACCGTAGGCAGCCACGTAGACGAACATATCCTGCCCGGTTACGTCCCCGGCGGCGTAAACGTAGGGGTTCTCTGTGCGCAGGGTTTCGTCCACCAGGATCTCGCCGCGTTTCCCCAGCTTCACCCCAGCCTCTTCCAGGCCCATCCCGGCCGTGTTGGGGCGGCGACCGGTGGCTACCAACAGCTGTTCGGCGTCGAAGCCGATTTCCGCGCCGCCCTGGGTCCCGGCCAGGAAGTAGCGCCCCTCGCGCTTGTCCACTTTGGTGGTCTGGAACCCCGTGACGATCTCCAGGCCCTCCTCTTCCAGGTAGCCGCCCAGCGCATCACTGATCTCCTGGTCTTCGAAGGGGGCAATGCGGGGCAAAAGCTCCAGCAAGGTGACATGGGTTCCGGCGCGGCCGAAGATCTGGGCCAGCTCCAGGCCGACGGCGTTGGCGCCCAGCACGATCATGGAGCGGGGAAGTTCCTTCAGTTCCATCGCCGAGGTGCTGGTCAGGGAGCCGGCTTCCACCAATCCGGGGACGGGCGGTGCCCAGGGTTGCGCACCGGTAGCAACAATGATCTTGCCTGGGCGGTAGTCCTGCCCGTCGATCTCGACGCCGTTCTCCCCGGTCAGACGGGCTCGCCCCTTGATATAAGTGACTTCGGGGTAGGCCGCCAGCACGTCAATGTACTTGGATTGGCGCATTTCCCCCACCAGGTTGTCCTTGTGATCGATCACCACCGGCCAGTCCAGGCGACCTGCGGCGGTTTCCACTCCCTGGAAGCGGTGTGTCCCGGCCAGGTGGTACTGCTCGATGGCGCGGATCAGCGTTTTCGACGGCACGCAGCCTACGTTGACGCAAGTACCGCCGATGGTGTTGGCCTCCACCAGGGCGACGCGATAACCCAACTCGGCGCCCTTGATGGCTGCAGCAAACCCTGCTGACCCGCCGCCGATCACCATCAGGTCGAAACGGCCATCCTCGCGACCATCGGATGAGCGCGGTTCCTCAACAATCTGTTCAACCACCGGCTTACGGGTTTTCACAGCCGCGCCATACCCGGCCTGCCGGACCGAATCGATGAGCGCCTGGCTGTCTAAATCCCCTTCCAGGACGACAGTGGCACGCCCGGATTCCCAGCCGGGCACTTCGGCTTGCTGGACGCCAGGGACTTTCTTCAAAGCCCTTTCCACGTGCAGGGCGCACGAATCGCAGGTCATGCCTTGGACAACCAATTCTAGATCGTCAATTTTGGACATGATTTCACCCCTTACGCGCTTATAGCATGCACTTGAATGTCGTGGCGCCAAATTCGCCCGTCTGTTTCTCCCCGCCAGACACCCAGGATCGAATTCAACCAGGCGTAGCGTTCATCCGCGGTAACAAACCGGATCGCAGCGGAATTGACCCATCTGTAAGGATCTGCCGGATCCGGGCGCATGAAAAAGCCTATGGCGTCAAGCTTAATCTCGGCATTGTCGTCTGTAGTGATCAAACCAATCAAGTTTGCTGGGCATACAGTTTCGGTTTGTGCCTCAAATAGAGTCCAATGAACGTTGCCATTAATTCTGAGACCATTCAAGGTTCCATCGCCACTTCCGATATATTCTCCCAGCTTTCCATCCATCGTTACCGGCGGCTTCTCCTTTCTGTAATGTAGTTTCATATCAAATAAAAATGCCATCTTCCGACTATCCAACATCTTAAGGGTGGTCATTGGTTTATCTCCTTTGTAGAGCTTACAAACCCGGCGAAGGCCCAGGCAGGCGAAGCTTCCACATTTTCGCAAGGCCATCATTGATCATGCCTTCTCACTGACCAGGTGGCAGATGCAATTCTTACCATCCACGTCATCGGTGGGAAAGGTCAGGCCCAGGGAGTAAAGCCGGCGTATTTCATCCTCCAGGCGGCTCAGTTCAGCAATCCGTAGCGTGATTTCTTCCGCTTTTCGAGACATGCTGTCGAGAATCACCCGGCAGGGCGCCTCGCGGCGGTCTCGCATGGCCAGGATTTCGCCGATGTCGTCCAAGGAAAAGTCCAGGCGGCGCAAACCTGCCACGAATTTAACCCTCTCCACGTCGGCTTCGCGGTAATCGCGGTAGCCGTTGGGCAGGCGTTTAGGCGGAGGCAAAACACCGACTTCTTCGTAAAAGCGAATAGTTTTATCCTGCAGCCCCGTTCGTTCGGATAGCTCTTTGATCTGCATTTGCTCACCTCCGTTCAAGCGTGATGAAAACATTCTACACCTTCCAGTCGCTGGAAGGTCAAGGGGTTAAAAGTTGATGAAAATATACTTTATGGATCAGTGGGCTTTTTCCTCCATCAGAGTTTTCCAAAAAGAAGTCGGGCCGTGGATCAATGCAGCGTTCTGCACTGTTCTGGTGAATTTCCTGGAAGTCCGTCGTCCCTTTCAGTCATTTTAGTCTTGACTAAAATGACTGAAAGCGATAACATCAAATACCAGATACGATATGAAAAATCCGATTACCTCTCACGCTAATCCCCAGACCCCAACCCTCACCCCGGAATTGAGCAGGTTCATCGAGAGCATGGGGGTCTACTTCGAGGACCAGGGTGTACCTCGAATTGGCGGACGCATCCTGGCACTGTTGATGATCGCTCACGAACCACTTAAGGCGGAAGATATTGCCGCCCTGCTCAAGGTCAGCCGAGGCAGTATCTCGACGAACTTTCGCATCCTGCTGGCGGGCGGACTGGCAGAGAAAATCGCGTTCCACGGCGACCGCACCACCTACTATGTTTTCCCGGAAGCAGCTTGGGAACCCTTGATAGCCGCCGCAATCCAACAAACCATTGCGTTCAAAAGAGTGATCGAGCAAGGTCTGGCTGCCCTTCCGGCAAGCGATACCGTTCAACAGCGTCTCGGAGAAATGATGCGGTGGAGCGATTTTTTGATCGAGTTTTACAATAAAACGATTGCTGAATGGCGGGCGCGACAGCAATCCCGGCCTGCCAATCACTAAAGGAGGTCACATGAAGGCCGCTTCCAAAACTTCACCATTTGAAAATCCACAGCACACCGCGAAAGGGATTCTCGCCCGGTTTGCGCAGGTCGCGATCCTGTTTGTCCTGCAGGCGGTAATCCTTTTCCCTGCTGCTGGCCGTCTCGATTGGAGCTGGGCGTGGGTCTTTCTGGGAATCTATGTCGCAAGCATTACGATCAACGGCATCTTCCTGATCCGTACCAGTCCTGAGACCATCGCCGAGCGCGGTCAGGCCAGAATGACCAAACAATGGGACAGGATTGTGGGCGGCCTGTGGAGTTTGATGCAATTCCTGCTCATTCCACTCGTGGCCGGTCTGGACGTGCGTTTTGGCTGGTCACAAAACTTCAGCACCGTCTGGCACGTCGTCGGCGCTGTGGCTTTTGCGCTTGGCCTGAGCCTTTTCGGTTGGGCGCTGATCGCCAACACCTTCTTCTCGACCGTAGTGCGCATTCAAAGTGACCGCGGCCAGGCGGTCTGCAAAGACGGTCCTTATCGTTTTGTCCGCCATCCAGGGTACACCGGGGCCATCATCCAGTCCGTGGGTGTGGCGCTGCTGTTAGGCTCGTGGTGGGCGCTGATCCCTGCTGTTGCCGCGGTTGCGCTCATGATCGCCAGAACCTCCCTGGAGGATCGCACGCTGCAAACTGAATTGCCCGGCTATGAGGATTACCTCAAGGGAGTCCATTTTCGGCTCGTCCCCGGCATTTGGTAGCTGCGAATAGATTTCCTTTGCCGGGCTGTACCCTGGCAACGCGAAATAGCAAAATATGATGGTTTTTTTTCGATTTGTCAATCACTCGTCGGTGAACCGGTAGGAGATCCCAGCAACGGTGAAGGCGACGACCAGCCAAACGAGCCCGACCCGGACCTGTTGGCCGTATGCTGTGATGCCCTCCCCGGTGAGGACGATCCCTCGGATAGCCCGGATGAGGGCGGTATAGGGGACGGCGTAGGGGACGATATCGCGGAGTGCCCCGGGCAGCGCTTCGATGGGGAGCACGACCCCGGTGAAGCCGAACAGAAGAAAGCTGATCGTGGCGCCCACGTTAGCCGCGGTCTGGGGGTTGGGGGTGAGCCCGGCAATGATGAAGGCGATAGCGAGAGCCGTGAGCACCACCAGCGCGACAAGGGGGATGAGCCACAGTAGGTTGGCGGTAATCACCAGGTCAGCGCCGATCAGCTTGCCGAGGGCGAGAATCACGAATGCCGCTAACACTCCCAACACAACAAAGCTCAGCATCTGAGCGACGACGAGGAGCTGCGGGGACACCGGGGTAACGGCCAGCCTTCTCAGTATGCCACGGGCTTTGTAGCTGGCGGCGACCGCCACCATGATGTCCTGGAGCTGGTAAACGACCAGGAAGACAGCGAAACCGGGGAGGATGTAGTCGAAGAAGTTGAGGGTTTGGTCTCCGAAACCGAAGCCGAGATCTCTCATCAGTCCCAAGACAACCACCGGGACCGCGGCTGCCAACACGGCGAAGATCACGCCCCGGGAGCGGAGCATCATCTTCCAGCTGGCCCGGAACAGGGGCATGGTCTGGTTAATCACAGGCACCTCATTTCACGAACCGGTAGACGCGGGCGGCGACGAGAACGAGGAGCACCATCCAGGCGGCGGGGATGGCAAGTTCGGGACCGAAGTCGGTGAGGGGTCGCCCGTCGAGGACGATCCCCCTTACCGTGGCGATGAGACCGGTGTAGGGGATGAACCGGGCGGCGGCTTCCAGCCATCCGGGGAAGGCGGAAAGCGGGAACATCGCCCCGGTGAACAGGTAGAGGGGGAAGCTGATGGCGCTGTCCAGGGCGTTGGCGTTCTGAGGCGTGCGGGTGAGCCCGGCGATGATGAAGGCGACGCTGATCCCGATGAAGGTGACCATCGCCATCACCGGGATGACAGCGATGATCTCAGGCCCGATCCGGATGTCCGCGCCGAGCGCCCCTCCCACCACCAGGAAACCAAGGATGGTAATCATGCCCATAACCGCACGGGGGATCACCTCGCCAATGATGAGCTGGCCGGGAGTGATGGGCGTGACCGAGATCCGTTTGAGCACGCCACCTGCCTTCCAGGTGGCGATATTGGCCAGGAAAGCGTGCCCGTTGCCCAGCGCCACTGACAGTACCCCCATACCAGTGACCCACAGGTCCATCAGCGGGATCGCCTCCCGGGCCCCTTCGAATCGCAGGCCGGAGAACAGCCACAGGATGGCGAGGAGGGCGCCCGGGAAGAGGACCATGGTGGTCCAGACCTCGCTGGAGCGGAGGAGCTGCCGGGTGCTGGCCCCCGCCATTCGCAACGTGCCGACGATGGCGGTCATTCCCTGAGCTCCCGTCCGGTGAGCTGCAGGAAGACGTCTTCCAGCGTGCCCGGAACCACCTCCAGGCCGCGCAGCTCGGCACCGCTTCCTTCCGCCCAGTGGAGGAGAGCGGTCACGGCGGTTTTGGGCTCGGTAACCGCCAGCTCGTAGGTGGCCGGGCCCAGTCTTCCCGAGAAGTTGCTGCCGTTCTTGGCGACGGCTCCGGCGACCCCGCTCAGTCCGGCCAGCTCCGAGGTGTCTACCGCCTGGGAGGCTGCGAACTCGATGTGCCCCATACCGTCCAGGCCGGCAATCAGTGCCCGTGGGGTATCGATGGCCCGGATCTGGCCCTGGTCGAGGATCGCCACCCGCTCGGCGAGCAACTCGGCTTCCTCCATGTAGTGGGTGGTCAAAACGATCGTCTTGCCCTCCTCCTGGTTGAGCCGCCGTAGCAGTTCCCACAGGCTATGGCGCATATGCGGGTCCAGCCCGGTGGTGGGCTCGTCCAAAAAGATGACCTGGGGATCGTTGACCAGCGCCGCGGCTACCGAAAAGCGCCGCTGCTGCCCGCCGGAGAGCTGTCGAACGTAGGCTTTCCGCTTGTCCAGCAGTCCCACCGTTTCCAGCAGCTCGGCCGGTGACCGCCTTTTCGGATAGAAAGATCCGAACAGGTCGAGGATCTCTTCGATGGTGAGCAGGCTGAGATAAGAGGCGGCCTGCAGTTGCACGCCCATCACTCTCTTCACCTTGTCCAGCTCCCAGCGGGGGTCGATCCCCAGGACCCGTACCTCTCCCGAGGTCGGCTTGCGGATTCCCTCAATGATCTCCAGAGCGGTGGTCTTTCCCGCCCCGTTGGGTCCGAGGAACCCGAAGAACTCTCCGGCGGCTACCTCGAAGCTGATCCCGTGGAGAGCCCTGAGCATCCCGCCGCCGGGGCGGGGATACACCTTGACCAGGTCCCGCACCTCTACGGCCAATTGCGTTCTTTCTATCATCTCCACTCTCCGATTCAACGTCTCGAGCGCAGGCGACTCTCGCCTCGGCCAGCAGGTCGAACGCCAAGACTTACAAAAGCCAGGATCCACAAAAACCAGTTCATGTTACACCTCTTTGGTTTGAGATAAAGTCCACACCCCTAAGGAATGTGAAGCCCATTCGGATAGATAAAAATCAGATGATTCCATGGCGGGCAGGGCAACTTAGACGGGCGGGAGCCCTGCCCGCCGGGCAATGAGCCGTTTCCTGCCATGCTCAGGGCTGGCTACAGCAGCCGTCGGAGCAATGGGCTACGCGCCGCAAGGTCCAACGAGGCAATGTTATCCAGGTCATTCCCAAACACCTCCTTTCTTTTTGTGATACATCCTCGGTCGCCCTTCACGAACGCCGGAGGGTGAGGATGCCGGCCAGCACGGCCACGGCAATGCCGGTCAGGATGCCCGACACCGCTGCCACGCCGCCGTAGCCGAAGATAAAGGGAGCGATGATCAGCCCGATGCCAGATAGGGCCGCCAGGAAGTAGAGGCTGTTGGTCAACGGGAAAAAGGCAGCCACGACCCCACCGATGGCCTCTTCCACCATCTTCATCTCTTTCAGGCGCAGGGCCTCGGGGAAATCCTGGGTAATCTGCATGTGTGTCATCATCGCCTCTTTCTACGATTTTATTCTACGCTGTAGATTTATAGTATAATAAATATAATCAGTATTGTCAACCCCCTGAGAGGAGTTAGATATGACCACCAAGACCGCCAGCCGAAACCAGATTCGCCTTGATCGCAGGCAAGTCCTCACAACGGCTCTTGAAGTCGTCGACCGGGAGGGCCTCGAGGCGCTCAGCATGCGCCGCCTGGGCGCCGAACTTAGCGTGGACCCGATGACCATCTACCACTACGCCGGCGGGAAGGAACGCCTGCTGGATGGCGTTGCAGAGCTGCTCTGGGAAGAGGTCGCCTTGCCGGGTGTTTCGAGAGACCCGATTGAGGCACTCCGCAACCTCGCCCGGTCGCTACGGGACCTGTTCCGGCGCCATCCCGAAGCCGCGCCATTGATCCTGCGCTGCTCGAGGCTGATTCACCCCCAGCTTGAACTGTACCGGGCTTACCTCGACGCCCTGGATAAAAGCGAACTCGGCGCACGCGAACCTGCCTCCGTCCTGCGCTCAGTGCTCTCCTTTGCTTTGGGCTATGGGTATGCGGAAATCTCCATGCTCGGCGTTCAATGCGGCCCCCTGGACAGCCGGACCCTGTCCCAGCGTGAATTGCTTCTCTACCTGGGTCAGGCGCTGCCCTCAAACCTTCCCCGACGCCTGGCGGAAGCGGCCATGGTGATGATCGCCGATTGCGACAGCGACCAATGCTTCGAAGACGGACTCGATCTCATGCTCGCCGGGCTGGCGACCTCCACGGACACCGGGCGAACAGCATGAAGAGGGCGAGGGATTGGACATCTCATCTGCTCCATGGTCCTAGCTGGAAATATATCCATCCAGTCTTTGGGAATGGTATGAATGTTGGATAACTTGTTGCATACCAAGCTAATGATCCCTCCCTACCGGCCGGACCTGGTCCCCCGCCCGCACATATTGAAGCGGCTGGACGAGGGACTGGCGCGTAAATTGGTCCTGGTTTCCGCGCCGGCAGGCTTTGGCAAGACCACCCTGCTGGCGGAATGGGCAGGGGCGCAGGGGAGCGCCGCATTGCTTGCCGGAGCAAGGGCGAACTTCTCCCCAGCTCCCCAACTCCCCAGCTCCACGTCTCAATTCGCCTGGCTCTCCCTGGACGAGGGTGACAATGACCCCGCTCGCTTCCTGGCCTACCTCATCGCCGCCTTGCGAAGCGCAGACCAGGCTATTGGCAAAACCGGCCTCGAAGCTCTGCAAACCCCTCAAACGCTGTCCATCTCATCCGTCGTGACAAACCTGATCAACGACGTCTCCACCTCTTCGAACCGGTTCGTACTGGTGTTGGATGACTATCACCTGATCACGTCGGAACAGGTCCACAATTCCATTACCTTTCTGCTCGATAAATTACCCCCAAACCTGCATCTGGTGATCGCCAGCCGTACCGATCCACCCTTGCCGATCGCCCGGCTGCGCGCCCGCGGGCAGCTCACGGAGATCCGCGCCGGCGATTTGCGATTCACCTCCGAAGAGGCGGCCACATTTTTCCGAGAGCTCATGGGCCTGGATCTTTCCAGGGATGATCTGGCTTCTTTGGAAACCCGTACCGAGGGCTGGGTAGCCGGGCTGCAGCTGGCCGCCCTGGCCATGCAGCGATTTGAGGATCGGCCCAGTTTCATCCGGTCCTTCGCCGGGGATAACCGCTACATCGTGGACTACCTGGCCGGGGAAGTCCTCCTGCAGCAGCCAGAAGCCATCCGCGCCTTCCTGCTCGCCACCTCTATCCTTGGGCGGTTAAACGGCTCACTTTGCGACGCAGTTTTAGACGTTGGCACGTTTGAACGTTTGAACGTTCAAACGTTTAAACGTTCTGACGAGATCCTAGAATACCTCGAGCGTTCTAACCTCTTCCTCGTGCCACTGGATGATAAGCGGCACTGGTACCGGTACCATCACTTGTTCGCTGAATTTTTGCTAGCCCGGTTGTACCAGGAAGAGGAGGAGAGAGTGCCTGAACACCATCGCCGCGCTGCCCTGTGGTTTGCAGAAAACGGCCTGCTCCAGGAAGCTGTCGGGCATGCCCTGAACGCCAAGGAATATTCGTTGGCAGCGGATTTCATCGAACGAGAGGCCGGGCTGAAATTGAGCCAGCTCGAGCTGAACACGATCTTGAATTGGTTGGGGGCGCTTCCGGAAGACACGCTCCAGATCAGACCTCGACTTGGCTTCCTGCATGCCTGGACTCTGCTCTGGACAGGCCAGCTGGACGCGGCCGAAAAACGGGTCCAGGTATCTCTGAGCGGCTTAGACGAGCAGGATGCGGAGAAACCAAGACAAGCACGGGTTCACGCGGCTCGTTTGAAAGCGGTGCAGGCCATCATTCGCTGCTACCAGGGTGCGGTCTTCCAGGCGATTACGCTCTCCCAAAAGGTGTTGCAGAATTTGCCGGAGGAGGATACGTTTTTATACATTGCGATGATTAACAACATTGCCCTGAATCTGGGAGCCGTTTATGGTGAAAACATCGACCTTTCGGAGGTACACCAGTCTATGGCAGATATTGCCTTACGTGCCAGGGAAAAGGGCAGCCTGGCTGCCGCAGTGAACGTGCTCGGGCTTCTGGCAGCCAACGAAACGGTCCAGGGCCAGCTTCGCCAGGCGGACAACACCTACCAGCAGGCTATGGAACTGATTGAACAAAGCATTCAGCAGGGCAAATCTCTGCCACCGGTGGCTGCCGGGGTCTACACCGGCCTGGGTGAATTGCTGCGTGAATGGGACCAACTGGATGTGGCCGCAGAGCATTTGACCAGGGGGATCGAGATGGCGGCAGAGAGCGGTGATATCGATCTTCAGTTCACCGGTTCGCTGTCCCTGGCGCGCACCTTCCTGGCACAAGGCAATGCAGAGCAGGCTGCGGAAACCTTGCGCCAGACAGAGATCGTTGCCGGGACCTCAGATATCCTCTGGATCAAGTCACAGATGGCAGCCTTCCAGGTCAGGTGGTGGCTCTCACAAGGGGAGCTGGGGGCTGCCTCGCGCTGGGCACGAGAGACTGACCTGCCTTCCCGCGGGAATCCCGGTTATCGCCAGGCGGATGAGTACCTGGCTTATGCACGCGTCCTGATTGCCGAAGGGCAGCCGGAAAAAGCTCTCGATTTTCTGGTATGGCTGCGGGAGATGCTGGAACAGGCAGGCCTGGGGAAATATGTGCTGGAAGCCCGGCTGCTCGAGGCGCTTGGCTGGAAAGCCAGGGGAGACACCGCTCAAGCTGCCCTTGTTCTGGGCCAGGTGCTGGAAATGGCTGAACCAGAAGGATATATGAGATTGTTTCTGGATGAAGGACGACCGCTGGGGGAAATCTTGCTCGAAATGCCATTCCAGGATGTTCCCGCCGAATACCTGAGCAGGTTACGAGCCGGTTTTCGCAAAGAAAATCAATCCAGCATGCCGGGGGCTCAAGCGTTGATCGAGCCGCTGAGCGACCGTGAGTTGCAGGTGCTTCAAC
The DNA here is from genome assembly GCA_035643335.1 of Anaerolineales bacterium. Classification (GTDB taxonomy): domain Bacteria; phylum Chloroflexota; class Anaerolineae; order Anaerolineales; family UBA4823; genus DASQQR01. The sequence continues at coordinate 1,245 of DASQQR010000519.1, read as the reverse complement.
TGCTTGCCGCGGGGAACTCCAACCGGGAAATTGCGGGTGAGCTTTTTATCAGTATCGGCACGGTCAAGCGGCACGTGCATCATATTTACCAGAAATTCGGGGTGAGCAATCGCGTTCAAGCCGTTGCCATGGCGAGGAAATTTCGATTGCTCCATTAGCCTGGATCAACCAAGAAGGTTTTGATATTCCAGGATCGCATAGGGGGGAAACAAAGTAATTTTATCCAGATAATCAAAAATCAACCCCCCGAATGTATCCGAGGATACATGACTTAGCCCCTGGTTGAGGCCTAAAATGATCGCAAATCGGGCAACCGTATCTTTTCAAAGGAGGTTTTCAAATGTCACAAGAAACGCTACCGAAATACGATTTGAAAGAACTCGCCAGGCCGATGATCGCCCTGCTGGATGAATCTCGAGACCAGACGATTGGTCAGGTGAAAATCCATCAAATTCTACTGGAAGGCAAGCCGGTCTCACCCGAGCGGATCGCAGCCCATCTCAGGCTGACTCAGGCAGAGGTCGCCACCCTGCTCAGGGGCGCAGAGTTAGATCAAGATGGCAACCTGGTCGGATTGGGTTTGTCCCTCGTTCCCACCTCGCACTCCTACCGCATTCATGGCCGCCAGCTCTACACCTGGTGTGCATTCGATGCGATTATGTTCCCCATATTCCACCAGGCCAACGTCGAGATCGAATCCCCTGATCCGATCAGCGGCGAAAAGATTCGCCTCACCAGCACGCCAGAGGGAGTTCGGGATGTGGATCCGGTCACGGCGGTCGTGTCCTGGGTGCCCGGAAAGGAGAGTCGCGAGGATGTCCGGGACTGGTTCTGTAACTATACCAACTTCTTCACCTCGGTTGAAACGGCAGCCGAGTATGTCGTCAAACATCCGGGGCTGGTGATCGTGCCTATCGACCAGGCCTTCCGGATTGGCCAGCTGATGTGGGAAAGGGAACCCTACAAGTCGATGATCGATGAGCTTTCGATCAAGGAGCAAACATCATAAATGGAAACAGCGTGGATTTAAAAGTTGATCGCTCCTATGCGTGCTAACGTGGGCAAGCAAGCAGCAGGCAATAACTGGCAAGAAGGCCGGGAGCAGTCACACGACTGGCGAATTCTGCAGCACCCTCAATAAGGCTTCAAATTCCTCCAGGCAGTCCGGGCACATTTCCAAATGCTGCTTGACCAGCGGCATTATTTCGGCCGCATCCCCACCGCCGGCAACTATCTGCGCATATT
>DASQQR010000518.1:0-5334 GCA_035643335.1 Anaerolineales bacterium | reverse complement strand
TTTCGCCATCATTTTAGGTTTGGTTTATGGTTGGCTGCCTGATATGGTCCTCCCGATCTATGCCGCTCTTGAGAGATTGGACTGGAGCCTGGTAGAAGCTGCCAACGATCTTTATGCTCCGGGTACCAAGGTCTTCCTGCGCGTGATTTGGCCGCTTGCTCTGCCGGGTGTAGTCGCTGGATCGATGCTGGTCTTCATTCCCTCTCTGGGGGCATTTGTCACCCCGGCGATCCTAGGAGGCGGAAAATCGTTGATGATCGGCAATATTATCAGCAATCAATTCTTAGCTGCGCACGATTGGCCCTTCGGCTCAGCTCTTTCTACTTTGATGATGGGATTAATGCTGCTGGCAACCCTGATTTATTTCCGCTCGACCTCGAATCGGGAGATTATAAGCTGATGCTCTTGAAAGAATCGCGGGAAAGCAGTATGGCCAGATGGATGTCCGGGCTGGGGAATATTGCGCTTTCGTCCTACGGCTTCGTTGGCTATCTTTTCCTGTACGCGCCCATCGTGATTGTGGTTGTCTTCTCTTTCAACGCTTCCCGCTCCACCGCCCAGTGGGCCGGATTCAGCCTGGATTGGTATGGGCAGATGATCGAAGATAATCAGGTTATCCTTGCGCTTTGGAATAGCCTGTTCGTCGCCGTGATATCCACATTTGTTTCAACGATCCTGGGTACTCTGGCGGCCATGGCGATGGAGCGCTATTCCTTTGGCGGTAAGCTGGCTATGGACGCCCTACTTTATTTGCCCATCATTATCCCGGATATCGCCATGGCGATCATGTTGCTTCTGTTTTTCAATCTCAGCGGGATTGGATTTGAACCCTGGAAATTGAGCATCTTCGGGCTGGATTTGGCCGTACCCTATTCCGTGATTATTGGGCATGTCGCCTTTAACATCTCCTTCGTCGCTGTTGTGGTCCGGGCGCGCTTGGCTCAGATGGACCGGACTCTGGAAGAGGCCGCCAACGATCTCTACGCCGATAATTGGCACACCTTCAAGCGTGTAACGTTGCCGATGATGATGCCCGGCATTCTCGGCGGGGCTCTCTTGGCTTTTACCTTGTCATTAGATGACTTCGTAATCACGTTTTTCACTAGTGGCGCCGGCTTCAATACATTACCAGTGCGTGTGTTTGGCATGATTAAGAAGGGTGTGACGCCGAAAATAAATGCAGTTTCCACATTGATGCTGGCTGCTTCCCTTCTTCTAGTTGCCATTTCTTTAATTACGCGTAGAGGAGGTGAAAAAAGCCCAGTCGATCTGAACCTTTAACTTTTGCGTCTTCCGTTTTCCAAATTTATAAAAAACTTGAGAGGAGAAGAGTGATGAGACTCAGTAAAAGTCTGATATTTCTGTCCTTGATCGTGATCGCCAGCTTCGTGATGAGTGCCTGCGGGGGCGCTGCGCCTGTGGAAACGCAAGCGCCAACTCAACCGCCGGCTGAAACGGCTGCTCCTGTCGCGCCCGCAGAAACGGAAGCACCGACCCAACCGCCGGCTGAAACCGCCCCTCCCATGGAGACAGAAGCGCCAACTCAACCCAGCGGGGCTCAGCCCGCAGACCAGATCGTTGTATATAACTGGTCGGAATATATCGATCCGGAAATCTATACCATGTTCGAGGACGAGTTTGGGATCGGCATCACCGAAGACAACTTCTCGAGCAACGAGGAGTTGCTGGCCAAACTTCAAGGTGGTGCCGCGGGATATTCCCTCATCGTTCCATCGGATTACACCGTCAGCATCATGAAGGAAGAAGGTATGCTTGCCGCGTTGGATCAAAACAACGTCCCCAATTTGAGCAACTTGGCAGACCGTTTCCGCAACTTGCCCTTCGACCCCGGAAATGAGTACTGCGCTCCTTACCAGTGGGGCACAACCGGGCTTGGCTATATTGATGGCGAGGTCGAAGCGCCAACCAGTTGGTCGATTTTGTTTGAGCCGGATCCCAACGCGCCGTACTACGGTCGCACCACCATGTTGGACGACGTTCGCGAGGGTTTCGCTGCCGCCCTGGTTTATCTGGGCCATGACATCAACACGACCGATGAAAGCCAATTAGACGAAGCCAAGAATCTGCTCATCCAGGCCAAACCCGGCCTGGCAGGCTACGACAGCGATACATACGAGGATCTGCTTGCCTCTGGTGAGAACTTGCTGGCTCACGGGTGGAACGGCGATTTTCTGGTCGCTCAAGAGGACAACGAGAATATTGCCTATACGGTTCCGGAGGAGGGCGGCGTCATCTGGGTGGATAACATTTGCATTCCCAGCACGGTCACACCTGAGGAAAAGCTGGCTGGCGAAATGTTTATCAACTTCCTGCTGCGTCCGGATATTGGAGCCATGCTATCCAACTACAATTACTATGCCAGTCCCAACGCAGCCGCAGAACAGAACTTAGACGAAGAATTCCTCAACGATCCCGCGGTCTATCCGCCTCCCGAGGTCCTGGATCGGCTTCAGTTTATCACCCCAGTGGGCGAGGCTGAATCAGTCTACCAGCGTCTCTGGGATGAGGTTAAGTCGGCTCCAGCTCCTTAAATTCGACGCTTTGTAGGCCGGGCATCCCTATGCCCGGCTTGCGGTCAGCCACACCCGGTGTCGTGGGCCGGGCACCGTCTTCCCCGGCTCGGGGCCAGCCATACACGCGGCTGTAGGCCGGCATAGAGATGCCCGCCTACAGCCGGTCACACGCTGCGCGGTAGCCAGGGCATCGCCATGCCCGGCTTGTGGCCGACCACGCGCCACCCTGTAAGCCGGGCATCCCTATGCCCGGCTCGCGGCCAATCACATGCCGCGTTGTAGGGCGGGCATCGCCATGCCCGGCTTCGGACAGCTGTACCCCTCGTTGTAGGCCGGGCATCCCCATGCCCGGCTGGCGGCCACCGGCCCGGCACTGGTACCTTTTGCACAGGAAACTGGAATCATCTATGCTTATTGACGGAAATTTCACTGCGGGAAATTCAACCGAAAGCATTCCGATCATCAACCCCGCCACGGAAGAAGTCATCGGCGAAGTATATCGGGGCACATTCGAAGATGCCCGTTCTGCCATCGCCTCCGCCGTGGCCGCCTTTCAGTCCTGGCGTCGCACCCCATCTCTGGAACGTGCCGCTGCCCTGCACCTGGTGGCCGAGAATATCCGGGCGCACCACGATGAACTCGTACGCTTATTGACCCGGGAGGAAGGCAAACCGGTCCCTGAGAACGATGAAGAGCTCTGGTGGGTGGAGGAATCTTTCGACTATTATGCCGAGCTCGGCCGCCATGATCGCGGCTGGGTCGTCCCACCCGGTGATGCCTCTCAATTCAACTTCGTTCTAAAAGAGCCCTGGGGTGTGGTGGGATGTATTGTCCCCTGGAATTACCCGCTGTTGTTGATGGCCTGGAAGGTTGCTCCCGCCCTGGCTGCTGGTAACACCGTGGTGATAAAGCCCTCCGAGTTAACCCCTCTCTCAACCTTGAGATTAGCCGAAATCGCCTTGGATCATCTGCCTCCCGGGGTCGTGAACATCATCACCGGATTCGGTCCTGAGGTCGGAGAGCCGCTGGTCACTCACCCGGATGTGAGCATGATCGCCTTCACCGGATCTCTGGCCACCGGGCAGCGGATCGCTGGTTTGGCCGCCCCGCAGATGAAAAAACTTCATCTCGAATTGGGGGGCAAAGACCCGATGGTGATCGCGCCCGACGTCGAAATTCCGACCGCTGCGAGCGGCCTCGCTTACGCTGCTTTACTAAATGCTGGACAGGTTTGCACCAGCACTGAACGGGTTTACGTCCATGAAAGCATTTTCCCGCAATTTACCGAAGAACTGGCCGATTTCGTCAACCATCTGCGACTGGGAGACGGTTTGGACGCGAGCACGGATATCGGTCCCATGATTCGCGATAAATTCCGCGAAAAGGTCGAGAGGCAGATCGAACGGGCCGTGGCATCGGGCGCCAGGGTGATTCTGGGCGCAAAGCGTCCGCCCCAATTCGAAAAGGGCTTCTTCTACCAGCCGACCATTCTGGTTGATGTCGATCATTCGATGGAGATCATGCGCCAGGAAACCTTTGGTCCGGTAATCCCTCTCATGGCTTATAAGACTTTCGAAGAGGCCATCCGCTTAGCCAACGATACCCATTATGGACTGGGTGCCTCGCTAATGAGCCATGACGCCCGGTTGGTAAAGCAATTCTATGAAGGGGTTCAGGCTGGCACGATTTGGATCAACGATCCCCTGACGGATAATTTTGCCGGTCCATTTGGCGGCATGAAGATGAGCGGGCTCGGGCGCGAACTCGGCCAGGCTGGCTATGACGAGTTTTGCCAGCTCAAACATGTCCACTGGGATGTTGATGGAGGACTCAAGGAGTATTGGTACCCCTACTAATATGAGGAGGCCACCATGCGTGCTTTAGTCTTAGGCGGTGCCGGGGCGGTCTGCCGGGAGACTACCCGAGACCTGGCTGAATACAGCAATTTTGATGAGATCATCGTTGCCGACTATAACCTCGCCGCTCTAAATAATTTGCTTGAATCAATCGGTGATCCACGCCTAAAACCGCTCCGTTTCGACGCTGGCGACTATGGGGCCATGCTCGATTTATTCCCTCAATTCGATATGGTTGTTAACGGGCTGCCATTCAAATATGACTACGTGGTGAATAAGGCCTGCGTGGAGACCGGCGTGAGCGGGCTGGATCTTTCCAGCGACGATCCTCAGTTTGCTCTGCACGCCGACGCCGAAAAGAAGGATATGCTTTTTATCCCTGGCATGGGTGCTACTCCAGGCATTACCAACATGATGGTCCGGCGTGCCAGCGAAGTCTTGGATCGCATGGATGCTGTAGAGATCTACTTCGCCGCCTTTAGGTGTTTGGCGCCCGCCCCTGGGTTACTCCAGACCACCCTGTGGGAATTCAACCCCGAAGAAAAAGATCGCCAGGCCGTGTATTACCAGGATGGGAAATGGCATCCAACTCCACCGCTATCCGGCGAGGTCGTTGTCCGCTTTCACGAGCATATTGGAGAGCAGAAAGTCTTTTATGTTCCCCACGACGAGGCCAATACTCTGCCCCACTCTTACCCAGGTTTGCGAAGGGCTGCCGTGCGAGGGTGTTTTCCTCCCCACGTCATGGCGATCATGGGCGCGTTAATGCGGGCCGGACTGCTTTCGGAGCGTATGGTGCAAATGAATGCTGCTGAGCTCCCGGCCATTGAAGCCGTGCGTGCCCTGTTAGCCGAGAGCCCGTTCTCGCTTGAAAACCCGATCTGGGGCTATGGATTGGTGGTCGAAGTGCTCGGGGAGCGCCATGGAAGGCAATTGAAATGCAC
>DASQQR010000517.1:0-4848 GCA_035643335.1 Anaerolineales bacterium | reverse complement strand
GCTCAGGTCAGGAAAGGGGCATATCCAAGATGATGCTTAAACGCGGGCTGCGCTCGTTGGCCGATCTCGAACCGGGAGATCACCTATGCAACTTTTATGAGAACGAGGAAGAACGCCTGGCTGTTCTAAAGTCTTTCATCTCTCAGGGCCTGGAGCGGGGGGAGAAAATCCTGTGTATCCAGGAAAGTCCGGGTGACAAGAACATCTTAAAGGAGCTGGCTGAGCTGGGGATTGACGTTGAAGATCGTTTGGATAAAGGCTGCCTCAGCCTGGTGACAGAGGCTGAAACTTATCTGCGAGAAGGAGCCTTTGACCCGCAGCGAGTGATCGGGATGCTCCGGGCCGAAACTGAACGCGCTCTAGCGCGCGGATACCCGGCCCTGCGGGCAATCGGGGATATGAGCTGGGCACAGCGCGGCCTGCCGGGTTCGGAGATGCTGGTCGAGTACGAGGCCAAGTCCTGCGACTTCTTTTCCGAGAACCAGTGCCTGGCGCTGTGCCAATACGGCCTCCGCAAATTTGATCCCAGGTTGCTTTTAAATCTGCTCGCTGCCCATCCGGCGGTCATGATTGGCACGCAGATTTACGAAAATATTTACTACATACCTGCGGATGAACTTCTCAGCGATAACTTCCTGGACGCCGCCCTGCGCCACTTTCTAGGAAATTTGAAGGCGCAGAGGCAGGCTGAGGCCAGATCCCAGGAGGAAAGGGAAAGATTTCAGTCCCTGTTTAATGGCGTACCAGTGCCCACCTACGTCTGGCAACGAAAGGGGGAGGACTTCATTCTGGTCACGTTCAATCGCGCTGCCCAGGACTACACCGGTGGAGGCATAAACGAACTGCTTGGAAAAATGCTCAGTGAACTGTACGGCGATAGACCCGAGGTGCTGGCGGACTTCTCCCGCTGTTTCCGAGAAAAGGTCACTATCCGCCGGGAATTTGGACAAACCTCCAGGTTTACTGGCCAGTGGCGCGAGTACATCATCCATTATGTACCTATCGCTCCAGATCTGGTGCTTCTCCATACCGAAGACATCACGGAACGAAAGCGAGCGGAGCAGGCCTTGCGCCGGCAAGCCCAGATCATCGACCAGATCCACGATGCGGTCGTTTCAACGGACCTTGACGGCTACGTGACCAGCTGGAATAAGGGTGCGCAACGAATATTCGGATATTCGGCGGCGGAGGCTTTAGGGAAACACATCTCTTTGGTCTATGAAGAGGACCAACTCGATTTCCTCCAGCAAGAGGTGATTGCCCCGCTCAAGGAGAAAGGCGACCATGAGCTTGAAGTTGTCATGAAAAATAAGCATGGTCAAGATTTCGATGCGCATCTTTCCCTATCTATGTTGACCGATCTCTCGGGAAATCCAATCGGGATGATCGGATATACATTGGACATCAGCACGCTGAAGCGAACGGAGAGAGAACTGCGGGTAAGGGCGCGCATGCAAGCGGTTGAGGCCGAATTAGGGCAGCTGGCACTGGTAGGGGGGAATCTGGCGGCGCTTATGGATCAAATCGTTTCCAAAGTTGCCCAGGCGCTCGAGGTGGAATATTGCAAGATCCTGGAACTTCAGCTTGCTGGTGAAGCTTTGTTGCTCAGGGCCGGGGTAGGGTGGAAAGAGGGTTACGTTGGTAAAGCTCTGGTAGATGCCAAAGCCAATTCCCAGGCCGGTTATACACTGCTCTCCAACTGGCCGGTGGTCGCCAACGACCTGCGCACCGAGACGCGCTTTGCCATCCCTCCGCTTCTGAGTGAACACGAGGTGGCCAGCGGAATGAGCGTGATCATCCAGGGAAAGGAACGCCCGTACGGTATTTTAGGCGCACATACCACCAGGCTGCGCGAGTTCTCTGAGGAAGATGTAAATTTCCTGGCCTCGGTGGCTAATCTTTTGGCAATTGCCATCGAGCGTAAACGAACTGAGCAAGCGCTGAAGGAGAACGAGGAACGCTTCCGGCAGCTCTCCGAAAACATCGAGGAGGTCTTCTGGATGACAGATGCGGGCGGGGATGAGATTCTTTACGTAAGCCCGGCTTACGAAAAAATTTGGGGACGGAAACTCGAAGGCATCTATGTGGATCCTGGTGAATGGCAAGATGCCATCCACCCTCTGGATCGGAAACACGTAAAGGCTGCCTTTACGCCTGAGAAATTGATGCGGGGAGAGTATGATGTGGAATATCGCATCGGCCGACCGGATGGCTCCATGCGTTGGATCCGGGACCGGGGTTTTCCTGTCCGGGATGAGAATGGGAGATTCTACCGGATTGCCGGGATCGCCGAAGACATAACTGGACGGATACAGACAGAGCAAGTGCTACGGCAGCATGCGCAGCGGTTGAAAACCCTGCGCGAGATCGATCGGGCGATCCTGGCGGCAAGATCGCTGCAATCCATCGCCCAGTCGGCTTTGACCCGCCTGGTGAAGCTGGAGCCCTTTTTTGGAGCCAGTGTGGTATTGTTTGACCTGGAGAATAGCGAAGGCACCGTCCTGTACGATTACCATCATGGCGCTGAAGACCTGCATATGGGACCGAGGATATCCCTGGATCTGTTTGGAGATATCGATGACCTGCGCGCTGGCAAGGTCTGGCGCGTAGAGGAGACCCGGGTGATGTCAAATCCGGATGTGACCCTTCAAACCCTCCGCGAGCGAGGTTTGCGCTCTTACATCAGCGTGCCGCTGATCACCCAGGGCGAGCTCGTGGGTGTGCTGAACCTGGGATCCACCAGCCCGGGGACATTTCCTGCCGAAACGGTGCAACTTGCCCGGGAAATAGCCAATTCGATGGCGCTGGCCATCCAGCAAACGCGTTTGATCAACCGGGTCCAAGAGGGGAGCGAGCGCTTGCGCGAGCTCAGCCGGCAGGTGGTGACTGCCCAGGAGGAGGAACGCCGCCGGGTCTCGCGCGAGCTGCATGACGAAGCCAGCCAGGCGCTGACGGCGCTGAAAATCAGCCTGGACATGCTGGGGAAGGATTTGCCGGAAGAGTCGCAGTCCCTCCACCAAAGCATTGAGGAGGCGGTGGAACTGGCCGACGAGACCATGGAGAGAATCCGCTTGCTGGCTCACAACCTGCGCCCGCCAGAATTGGACGCCGTGGGGCTTGACCCGGTGCTGGAGGACTATTGCTCGGAATTTGGTAAAAGAGCACATCTTGCCATTGAGTATCAAGGTACACGCCTGCCTGGGCTGCCTGACGAAATCTCAATTTGTCTCTACCGGGTGCTGCAGGAGGCGTTAACCAACATCCTCAAACACGCCCGCGCCAGGCAGGTGCAGGTTGCCTTGGGTTACGAGGAAGAGGAGATTACCCTGTCCGTGGAAGATGATGGGCAAGGATTTGATCAGGGTGTAGATAAATCTCCACCAGAAGGAAAAGGAATCGGGCTGGTAGGCATGCGGGAGCGGGTAGAGCTGTTAGGAGGAAGGCTGGAGGTCGAATCCCATTCCGGTGAGGGCACGCGCCTGAAAGCGACCGTTCCCTGGGAGAGATGGGCATGATCACAGTGATAGTGGCAGACGACCACCACCTGGTTCGCAAAGGCATCCGGGGGCTATTGGAAGAGGCTGGGGATATTGAGGTCGTCGCGGAAGCCGAAGACGGGCAGCAGGCCGTAGAGTTGGTCGAGAGGCATGCCCCGGATGTGTTATTGGTCGATATCGCCATGCCGCGCTTGAATGGCATTCAAGCTGCAGAGCGCATCCGTGACCTGGGTCTGCCCACGCGAGCGGTTATCTTGTCGATGCACTCCAGTCGGCTCCTGGTGCGCCAGGCGTTGCGCGGCGGTGCCAAAGGCTATTTGCTCAAACGCTCGGTGACCGAGGAGCTGCTCCTGGCGGTGCGGGCCGCCAGCCGGGACGAGACTTACCTCAGCCCGCCGGTTTCCGGAATTGTTGCCGAGGGCTACTTAATGGGGCAAGGAGTTGGCCAGCCTGCCAGCCCCATTGATCAGCTCACCTCTCGCGAGCGGGAGGTACTGCAGCTGATCGCCGAGGGTTATACCAGCAGCGCTATCGCCGAGCGACTGAGGATCAGCACCAGCACCGCAGACAGGCACCGGGCGAACTTGATGGCCAAGCTGGATGTGCACGATATTGCCGGTTTGACGCGCATGGCCATCAAATACGGCCTGGTTTTCCTCGAGGAATAAGGGACTTCGCGATCTACATAGTTTTGACCCCAGGAATGGGGTCTTTTTTTCGTATGGGGTACGGAAAGACACCATAGACTGGAGGGAGAAATTTCTATTATAGTAGCAGCTGAGCACTCGGAAAGCCGCTTAAAGCGGGATAGAGCCAGGAGTGCATCTCGAGAGGCGGATCAGGAATGAATAAGGGCGATGGAATTCGAATTGTTCTGATGGCCGAGAACGAGCCTTTCGTGCGTGCGGCCACCAGCTTCATCAGCCGGCACGCGGATATGAAGATCGTTGGGATCTTCAACGGAGAGGAAGCCAGTCTGAAACGGACCCAGAGCTTGCGGCCGGAAGTGATCCTGTTAGACGTGGATATGGTCAGGCAAAACGGTCTGGTGACCATCAATCACTTGCGGGCTCTGCTTCCAAAGGTTGCTATTATTGCGCTGTCCTTGATTGATTCTCAGGGTTTCCGGCGGGCGACGCTCGCTGCCGGCGCTGACGGACTCATTCACAAGCTCAATCTGGGCACTGAATTGTTTCCGGCTATCTACAAGGCGGCATACAACGGCAGGATTGACGGAAATGCTGACAGGCTTGAAACGGAGGAAACAGGTCTGTCTGAGATGTGAGTTCCACACTGCCAAGGAGGAGACCAAATTTCACAGGGGGAATGGAACCAGGGGACATCCTCGGGA
>DASQQR010000516.1:0-18359 GCA_035643335.1 Anaerolineales bacterium | reverse complement strand
TTCACAACTTCCTACGATGACCAGACCTACCTGCTGCTCAGTTCGGACCGCCGCACGGACGCCATCCTGCTTGAAGCGATGATCGGCGATAACCCAGAGCACGACTTGATCCCCAAGCTGGTCAATGGCTTGCTGGCGCACGGCACGAAAGGGCGCTGGGGCAATACCCAGGAGAACGTCTTCGTTCTGCTGGCGCTGGATCGCTACTTCAACACCTTTGAGGCGCAAACGCCGGATTTCGTGGCACGCATCTGGGTGGGCGAGACCTATGCCGGCAGTCACGAGTATCGGGGCCGTACCACCGAGCGGCACGAAACCGTCGTTCCGATGAGCTACCTGACGGAGGAGACCCCGGGTGGCGGGACACAAGATTTGATTTTGAGCAAAGAGGGGGCAGGGCGGCTGTATTATCGCCTGGGCCTGCGCTACGCGCCCACCGACCTGGAACTGGATCCGGTGGATATGGGCTTCGTCGTGCAGCGCAGTTACGAAGCCGTGGATGACCCCGAGGACGTCTTCCAGGACGAGACCGGTGCCTGGCACATCAAGGCAGGGGCGCGCGTGCGAGTGCGGCTGACGATGGTGGCGGACAACCGCCGTTATCACGTGGCGCTGGCCGATCCGCTGCCAGGCGGGCTGGAGATCGTCAATCCGGCGCTGGCGGTCTCAGGCAGCCCACCGCAGGATCCCAACAGCCCGGATTACCGCTATGGCTGGTGGTGGGGAAGCTGGTTCGAGCACCAAAACTTGCGCGACGAACGGGCCGAGGCTTTCACCTCGCTGTTGTGGGATGGGGTTTACCAGTATTCTTATATCGCCCGGGCAACCACACCCGGCAGGTTCGTGGTTCCTCCGGCCAAGGCGGAGGAGATGTACTCCCCGGAGGTATTTGGCCGCAGCAGCAGCGACGTGCTGGTCGTAGAATCGTAGAAATGGTGGCCCTCCCATTACTAACGGGAGGGCCAAAATAGTCTAGCCAATTTCTGGTACCAAGCCCCGTAGCCGCCAGACCTCATGCGGCGGGGAAAGGCATGGGGATGCCGGGCATAAGAATGCCTTTCCTAAAGTTTTGCACAGGCCCTAACTGGTTTCTGATGCAAGACCTTGTAGCCGCTGCATCCCCATGCGGCGAGGCAAGGACATAGAGTGCCTTTCCTACAGGCTTGCACCAGAAACTAACTAGAACCGCCATCCCAGCAGATTCCATGTATTGAGGAAGTAGAGAAAGGCCACCACAGCGATGAGCACGAGGCTATTGTGCAGGCGGGCGGTAAGATCATAGCGACCTTGCCGCCATGCGGCTACCGTTTCAACTAGGAGGCCGGCTGCCAGCAGCGCTGTGATCACGGGGATCCCCAGCACCAGCCGGAGTTGAATCGAGGGTTCGAAACTGAACTGCCAGAGGTCGCCTCCGGTAGCCACGGGCATTAATAGCGCTGCCAAACCAACCAGGAAAATCAGGTTCAAAGCGGAGACCACACCTGGCAGGAGGCGAGCCGAGACATTTTCCCGGAAAAGACCGAATCCCAGTAAGATCAAGCCAGATAAAAAGACCAGGATCGCGAATCCCAGCAGGCCAAGCTGAAGGGATGGCGTTTCCATCAGAGCCTGGCGCCGGTACGCCGTCCGTTCGTCGAACAGAAAATTGGCTTTGCCCTGATCCCCTATCTCGAAGCTCAGCAGGCCTCCGGCAGCCGGATCCTGGAAAACGCCAGGCTCAACTTCAACATATCTCCTCCCCCAAATATCCAGACTCCCATCCGCGTTGGCGCCGACTGACGCCCACAGATCAGGGTCGACCAGAGCCTGCACCTGCACAATGGTGGTTTCGGAGGTGTTGTCGCTAATTTGCTGGTAAATGCCGGCATAATCTGAGCCACGTTCACCGGCATTTGGAAGAGGTTCCAATTGTTCGAGCGGCGGCTCAAAGGTGGAGAGATACATCTTCAGAACTTGCGCCTCCCAATCGTTGCGCAGAGCGGTGCCTTCCGAGTTCGAAAAAAGGTAAAAGCCCGTACCTTGATCTAATAGCAGGAGCATGTCGTTTTGCATCCCAGGCGCGCCACCCTGCTTTCTCAAGTAGCGCTGGCCATCATAGAATTTCTCATCAAAGGTATTCGCCTGGCCGGGCTGCGACGGGTGGTAGGCGAAGGCGGTCTGGTGCATGTGGCGGGCGGTTTCGTCGGCCAAAATGCGGACATCTGTACCGTCGCGGCGGGTATACAACCCGTTTTGCAGGTGAGCGATCATGTAGTGCCCGACATCGGTGGCGGTCGTGTTGAAGCCGGCGCCGGGCGCATCGTTCAGGTAATAATAGCTCAGCGGATAAGCGCTTTCTGGACCCCTACCCACCGGATAGCCTCGAGCGAGGCGCGAGATCTGATCGCCGGGCAATAAAATCGAACTGCTCGTCATCTCCAGCGGTTCGAAGATATGCTGGCGCACATACTGCTCGTAGGACATACCCGAGACCACTTCCACCAGATAACCAGCCAGGGCAACTTCGTGATCGTTGTAGCGCCGGTAGCGACCTGGAGGCAGGACGCGCGGCGGCATACGTTCGGCCAGATACTGGCCCAATGGCTTCACCTCTTCAGCGCTGGAAACACGGATGCCCACTGAGCGCGTGTCGAACCCGCCGGTCATGTTGATCAGGTGCCTGGCGGTAACTGGCTCAGGAAATGTACCCGGCACTTTGAACAGGTCTAGGTAGTTATTGATATCTGCGTCCAGATCCAGTTTACCCTGCTCGGCCAACTGCGTGACGGCGGTGGCGGTGACAGTCTTAACAATCGAGCCGGCGCGAAGGATGGTGCGAGACGGATCCATGGGCGTCCCGCTGGCCGCGTCGGCGTATCCATAGCCTTTGGCGAAAAGGAACTCACCGTCCTTAATTATGACCATCACGGCCCCGTACACTCCAAGAGCGCCCATTTCCCTCGAGAAAAAGGTATCCCAAAAAGCTTCGATGGCGGCGGAATGGGAAAGATCCGGGTGCACGAGAGGATCCGGCCACACCGGTGCAGCGCGAGCAGGAACCGGAACGAGGGGCACAAACCAGGTGCAAAGGATTATCAGGGCCGGCAAAACCTTCCAGATGATGTGTTTCAGATGCTTCATTTCGAACCTCCTTGGCCTACCACGCGAGGGCGAGAAATTTGGAATGGCTCTCCCGTTTCTAACGGGAAAAAGGCTGGGTTTGGTAAGTATGCCGGTCTGGCCGCAAATTGTCATCCATGAAAGTAAGGAAATCAGGCTAGACAAAACCAGCCAAATATCCGGCCCGCAGATACACAATTTTGTGTATTGATCTCCGTTGTGGGCTTTCGTATAATTAGACCAATTCTCTAGAAGTTACTGGAAAGGAGAAAAAAATGGCGAAGATACCGGAATTTGATCTGGCGGCCGCGCATCGATATTTCGCCGCGGAGTGCTTCAATCGAGCCTGGGATCTGATCGATAAGGCCGAGCGCACTCCCGAAGAAGATGAGGACATGATTCGTTTGAACCAGGCTTCTCTGTATCACTGGAGCCAAAGAGAAGACTGTACTAACAGAAATTTGTCCGTGGGCTACTGGCAAGCCGCGCGCATCTACGCCTTGCTGAGCCAGGCCGACAACGCCCGTCGCTATGGGCAACTGTGTCTCCATTATAGCCAAGGTGAAGGCGCTTTCTACCTCGGATATGCCTACGAAGCGCTGGCACGGGCGGAAGCAGCTGCAGGGGAGGGTGAGAAATCCGCCAAATACCTCCAAAACGCTCAGCAGCAACTGGCTCAAATCAGCGATCCAGAGGAGCGTGTACTACTGGAGAAAGACTTACAGACCATTGTGTCCCAAAGAAAATGACTAGCTGATGGCGGCAATATATAGCAAGCTCGTTCAACGGCCGCGCGCCGCTCTTTTTCTGGCGGTGAGCTATATCCTGTGGGCTTCGGTCACAATCCGCTGGATTACGGAGTTCGTCGAACAAAACCACCCCCTGCTCCCGCTGATCAGCGCCATGTTGGTCCTGTTTGGAATGCTCATGGGACTGGAGCCACTGATCACCCAAGGCTCAACCTGGTGGGCCCACCTATATCTTATCTTTCAAACGAGTTTAATCTTTATCGCGTCTCTGTTCTACTTCGAACTGGACTTTTTCGCGATTCTCTACTTGCCACTTTGCGGCCAGGCGATGTTCCTCTTTCCACGACGCACTTCAATGGTATGGGTTTCGATCCTGATCCTGGCCACTTTCGCCGGTCAAACAATCCAATTCGGCTGGCCCGGCGGTCTTTCTTTCACCCTGCTGTATATCGGCGGGCTGATCTTCGTGACGGCCTTTTCTGTCTTAACCATTCAGGCGGATGAGTCGCGCCAGAGGAGCGAACGTTTGCTGGATGAGCTCCGCGAAGCCCACCGGCAGCTGCAAGCGTACGCCGGCCAAGCGGAAGAACTGGCCGTGGCAAAAGAACGCAACCGCCTGGCGCGCGACCTGCACGATTCCGTCGCCCAGACGCTGTACGGTTTGACATTGCAATCCGAAGCCGCCTCCAGGCAGCTGGCCTCCGGTCATCTGGACAAGGTCGGCGAGTATCTCGGAGAAATCCGCCAAAGCGCCCAGCAAACCTTGCAGGAGGCGCGTTTGCTGATCTTCGAGCTGCGCCCTCCAATCCTGGAGAAGGATGGCCTGTCAGCTGCTCTGAGGGCCCGCTTGGAGGATGTCGAGGGGCGCAGCGGGTTGAAGACACACGTAAATCTTGACGAGGTTGGCAGGCTGCCTTCCGATGTTGAGACGGGCCTGTACCGCATTGGCCAGGAAGCCCTAAACAATATCCTCAAACACGCCCAGGCTGGCCAGGTCTGGCTGAACTTGACACTGAACCAAACAAAGGTTAGCCTGGAAATTGTGGACGATGGGATGGGTTTTGATCCCGCGGCGGCGCACGAGCAAGGAGGCATGGGGTTGGAGGGGATGCAAGCGCGGGCGGAACAAATCGGAGCCAATTTCCGGATGCAAAGCGAGCGGGGTGAAGGAACCCGAGTGAAGGTAGAGGTGCCCCTATGAGCGACCTTATTCACATATATATTGCCGACGACCATCCCATCGTACGGCGAGGCATTAGAGACCTGCTGGAGACGGAGCCGGATCTTCAGGTGGTCGGCGAAGCAGCCAACGGGCGCGATGCGGTTTCCGAGGTTGAGAAGATGCAACCCGATATTGTCTTGATGGACCTGGTTATGCCAGTGATGGATGGGATCGAAGCCATTCGCCAGATCCAGGAGCGCCTGCC
The DNA here is from genome assembly GCA_035643335.1 of Anaerolineales bacterium. GTDB lineage: Bacteria > Chloroflexota > Anaerolineae > Anaerolineales > UBA4823 > DASQQR01. Next base: position 13,084 of record DASQQR010000516.1, on the reverse strand, counting down.
CGAGGTGCGTACCCTGGTGCTGACCAGTTTTGCCACCGATGATAAAATCTTTCCGGCGATCAAGGCCGGCGCGTTGGGCTATCTGATCAAAGACACCGCGCCGGAAGACCTAGTCCGCGCCATCCACCAGGTCTACCGGGGAGAGGTCACACTCCACCCTGCGATCGCCCAGAAACTGTTGAAAGAAATCTCCGGCCCTGCCGAACAACCGCCTACGCCCGAGCCGCTGACAGAGCGCGAAGCAGAGGTGCTGAAATTGATCGCCGGAGGTCTCAATAACCAGGAGATCGCCGTCGAGCTGGTCATCAGCGTGGCGACCGTCTACACCCACGTGAGCAGTATCCTGGCAAAATTGCACCTGGCCAGCCGCACGCAGGCTGCTTTGTATGCTTTAAGAAAAGGCTACGCCTCCTTGTAAGAGCAAGGCTTGAGGTAGCAACATGATGGTTTGAAATTACGTGGGTGGGTTCAACATGCGCCCGCATGTTGAACCCACCCACGTAATTTCTGAGAAGATTTCTAGATCAACCTATATGTCCAGGTGCAGCTGCCTCGCCAGGAGAGGATCCTGAGAAGACTGGAAGATCATCAGGATGATAGCCCGCCTGGGGGAAGCATTATGATAAGCGTGCGGTTCTGCAGCTTCAAATAACAGGCTATCCTCTTGCTCTAAGTGAAAAGCTTTATCCCCCACACAATAATCAACTTCACCTTCAAGACAATAAATGAACTCCTCGCCGGGGTGCGTAATGGGATCATTCTCGTTCCCTCTCCCTGGTTCGATGATCGCCCGAAAGGGCTCGAGCTGCTGGTTGATTAAGCCAATCCCCAGGCTCTCCATAACGACAGTATCGCTTCGAACCCGAAAGCCCAGGTCGCGTTTTACAAAAACAGCGACTTGCTTTTCCTCATCATAAAAGAAATCCGTAATCGGAACGTGGAGGGCGCTGGCCAAGCGACGCAAGGATGAAACGGTGGGGGAATTCTCACCGCGCTCAATCTGGCTGATGGCGTTGATGGATAATCCACAGCGTTCAGACAGGGCGCGGAGGGACAACCCATCTCGTTCTCGCAGGCTGCGGATGCGCAGCCCGATATTCGGCTCCGGGATTTGGCTCATCGGTACTCAGATGCCTCCTTTCGCACGATCTGTCTCAGGAACGGCCCCTTTCTGAGAGTACTCCAAAAATCACTCAGAAGGGCTTCGTTTGTAATGTATTATAACACAAAAATTGACAGATGTACACTATTATTGTATAATGTGATCAGGTGATATGGAAAAGGAACCTAACAATGTTGGTAAAAGAAAGAATGACTCATCCCGTGGTCGTCATCCGCCCATATACGCCAATATATGATGCCCTCAACCTGATGCGCAAGGAAAGGATCCGGCGCCTCCCTGTAGTAGATAAACGCGGACGGCTGGTCGGCATAGTGTCGGAAAGAGACCTCATCCATGCATCACCCTCGCGTGCCACCAGCCTGAGCATCTGGGAAGCGAATTATTTGCTGAGCAAGGTTGCCATCCATGAAGTGATGACCAGGGAGGTGATCTCCGTAAGTGAGGACACGCCCATCGAAGAAGCTGCTCGCATTATGGCTGACAACAAAATTGGGGGGTTACCGATCGTTCGGAATGCCAAAGTGGTTGGTATCATCACGGAGACAGATCTATTCAGAGCTTTCCTGGGCCTCCTGGGGGCGCGTGAGCCAGGCATCCGTCTGACTGTGTTGGTACCCAACCTACCGGATATACTCGCTCAACTGATCAAAGCTATCTCGGACTCAGGCGGCAGTATCCTCGCTATGGGGACCTTTTTGGGAGACTGCTGTGATAACCGCGAGGTCACTCTCAAAGTATCAGGTGTTGAGCAGCAGATGTTGGTCGATGCCATCCAACCATACATCCAGCGTGTGGCGGATGCTCGCCAAGACCTAGAATCGAATATCAGTTTAGTTGCCACGGATTGACATTGATGAAGTACGTCTTTGGTCCCGTGCCATCGCGACGATTAGGACAATCGCTAGGGATCGATACGATCCCGCTCAAGACATGCAACTGGAACTGCGTTTATTGCCAGCTGGGGCGCACCCAACCAGTGACCAACGAGCGCAAAGAATATTTTCCCACCCAAGAGATCTTGACCGAGGTAAAAGAAGCGCTGGATGCCCATAAGCCGGGAGAAATCGACTGGGTGACGTTTGTCGGTTCCGGAGAACCGCTGTTACATTCCAAGATAGGTTACTTGATCCGCCGGGTGAAGGGGCTCACGGATTTGCCGGTAGCGGTTATTACCAACGGCTCTCTGCTCTACCTGCCTGAAGTGTGGGGAGAATTAGCGGCAGCCGATGCGGTGCTGCCAACGTTGGGTGCCGGAACGGAGAAACTGTACCGGCAGATCAACCGCCCGCATGCGGACATCACCTTCGAGCGCTTGATCCAATGGCTGATCGCCTTACGGCGGGAATACCGCGGCAAGTTGTGGGTGGAGGTTATGCTGGTCAAGGGTTTGAACGACAGCGACGAGGCTCTAAGCAAAATCGCCTTCATCCTGAAACGCGTCCAGCCCGACGAGGTGCACATCAACCTGCCTACTCGCCCGCCTGCTGAGGCTTGGGTACAGCCGCCAACGGAAGAGGGTTTGATGCGGGCCCGAGCCATACTTGGAGATGTTGCCCAGGTGGTGCACCCTTCTGAAGGCGAGTTCGACCTGAGCGGCTATGCGAGTGTGGTCGATGCCATCATTGGGATCATCACTCGGCATCCGATGCGCCAAGTGGAACTTGAACGGACGTTGGACCGCTGGTCGCCGGGGCAGGTGAGCCAGGCGTTGGCGGATTTGGAGGCCAGCGGCCAGGCCCAGGTGGTGGAGCGTTTTGGGACGCGTTTCTGGAGCGCAGCGCCGTCACACTACCCGGAAAAAGCGCACAGCCGGCGGGTCATGCCCGGATATCAAAACCGCAGCAAGCGTGAACCTGGTGGAAAGCTTGCTGTTTGAGGCACATCTTCCTCGCCGTTGGCAGAATCTCAATCCCACCAGATCGCGATCGATCCTCGTGCTCTACCCGACGGACGAGCATGATTATCCGACAGAACGCCATTTTGTTCAGGAGTAGCGTCTTTAAAATCAATCATCGAAGGAGATTCAAGTATGAAAATTGCAGCAATTACAGAGGATGGAAAGACAATCAGCCAGCATTTTGGGCGCGCGCCCCACTACATGGTCATAACTGTAGAAGAGGGTGAGATCGTTGATCGAGAATTGCGCGACAAACTCGGACATGCCCAATTTGCGAACGAACCTCATGAACCGGAGCTACCTGGCCAACCGCACGGGTTTGGCCGCGGCTCTCATGATAAGCACATGCGCATGTCCGAGGCCATTGCCGATTGCGAGGCCTTGCTATGCGGTGGAATGGGTATGGGCGCCTACCAGAGTATGCTGAGCAGGGGGATTAAACCGGTTGTCACCGATATTTGGGATATCGATCAAGCGGTCATGGCCTACGCCTCAGGGAAGATCGTTGATCGGATCGAGAAGCTGCATTAGTTCTATGGACGTTATTATGCGGCCTATTGGCATCATACACTCCCCATTCCAGAATAAAGGTCGAACGCCCATCCAGCCATCGCGTTCTCGCGTTAAGGGCTCGGTAGAGGTTTATCCCGAATTCGCTGCCGGGCTGCAAGATATCGAAGGTTTTTCACATATCATTCTGTTATACATTTTCCATCGCTCCTCTGGGTACACACTCAAAGTAAAGCCGTTCCTTGACGATCAAATGCACGGCCTGTTCGCCACCCGTTATCCCTACCGGCCAAATCCAATTGGGCTTTCAATCGTCGAATTGGCGGCCCGCAACGACAACATTTTGGAAATCGAAGGCGTCGATGTGTTGGAGGGGACTCCCTTGCTCGACATCAAGCCCTATGTGCCGGAATTTGACCAGCGAAACACTGTGAGCGCAGGCTGGTTTGAGACGCGGAGGAAAAAGGAATGAAGTTGCTGGCTCGGTCAAGGTCAACATCTCCTCTTTGGCTGTTGGTGGGCCTCTTGCTCGGGTGGCACCAGGTCTACCCGGCCCTGGCTCAAAACGCGGTCGTGCATGCCGTCTTGTTTTACTCACCCACCTGCCCGCATTGTCACAAGGTGATCAGTGAAGACCTGCCTCCTATATTAGAGCAGTATGGCGAACAAGTGCAGATCATCGGCGTGAATACGACAACCCAGGGCGGTCAGGCTTTATTCCAGGCCGCCATCGAGCGCTACAATATCCCTCCAGAGCAACAAGGTGTTCCCATGTTGATCATTGGCGATGTGATTTTGATTGGGTCCGTGGATATACCTGAGCGGCTTCCCCAATTAATCGAACATCACCTGTTGCAGGGAGGCGTGGATTGGCCGGATATCCCCGGCCTGGCAGAGGCCCTTGGAACGGCGCAACCGGAATCCACGCCCACTTCGCCGTTGCCGGATACGCCTACGCCTCCCGGGCCCACCGCGTCGAACCCCCAGCCAGCCACGCCGCTGGCAAACCAGGGACTCGCGCCAGCTGCGCCTACGCCAACAGACTCCCCATCTGGCTTGGTCCTGGATAGCCATCCAACCGCCGGGCTCATCGAACGCCTGTCTCTCGATCCGGCTGGCAACGCTCTGGCAATCATCGTGCTGACCAGCATGCTGATCTCGGTGGGCGGTGTGCTGGCCTTCGTTTGGTCGCCCACAAAATCGCCAAATTCCGAGCCTCCATCCTGGGTAATCCCCATCTTATGTGTGATCGGTGTCGGCGTGGCGGGTTATATGACCTACGTAGAGACAGCCCAGGTCAGCGCAGTTTGCGGGCCGGTGGGCGATTGCAACACGGTACAGCAGAGCGAATATGCTCGCTTGTTTGGTATTCTTCCCCTTGGCGTGCTGGGACTGGTGGGGTACACAGCCATGCTCGTGGCCTGGTTGATCAGCCGTTTTGGAGGAGAAAATCTGGCCGCTGGGGCCTCTCTGGCGCTTCTGGGAATGTCGCTGACCGGCACGCTGTTTTCGATCTATCTGACATTTCTAGAGCCCTTCGTTATTGGTGCTACCTGTGCCTGGTGCCTGACCTCAGCGATTATCATGACCGCCTTGCTGTGGCTGGCAGTATTTCCAGGTAGGTTCAAACTATATACTTTATTCCACAGAGAGAAATATTCTCGCTTATAATTAATTCACCTAGAAGCTGCGGCCGCTTTACTGATTTTAGCAAGAAGGACAGGTATGTTCAACAACCTGTTAAAGAAGATCAGCAAAAAGATCCACGACGCGATCCTCTCCGTGCCTGTCCGGGTGAAAATCATAGGCATCATCTTGCTGCCGGTCATTATTCTGGGCTTGACTCTGAATTACTGGGTCACAACAGGCCTTTCTGATTGGCTTTCCTATCTGCTGACCGACGTGCGGGTACGCGCCGCTATGACCGCCGGCGGGCGCAGCGTGCTGGTAGTCACCATCCTGGCTGCCATGGCGTCAATATTGTTGGCTTTTTTGCTGGCATATATCCTCACGCGTCCCCTGATCGAATTGCGGGAAATGGCCCAAAAAGTAGCCGGTGGGCAGCTCGAGACCCGCGCAAAGGTGTGGGCGAAAGACGAGATCGGTGAACTCGCCACATCTATCAATATTATGACCGACCGCCTGGTTGCCAGCCAGGAGAGTCTAACCAGAACAAACCGGCGATTGGACGCGATCAACCGAATTTCGCTGGCAGCCGACCAACAATCCGAGATCCACAATGTTCTCTACGTTGTTCTGGAGACGATCCTGGATGTGCTTGGATTGCAGACCGGTTGGACCTACCTGCGCGATCCGGAAGTCGATCAATACCATCTGGCAAGCTGGTACGGTGTCCCGCCGGCGCTGAAGTCAGATTTGCTGCACCAAGCTGGGGACAAATTGTGCAGCTGCCAACAGGATCTGCTCACCGAGCAATTGGGAACCGAAGTCCACATCCGCATCTGCCAACGGCTGGGTGGTTGCCCGAGCATCCCGCCTGGGAGCAGGCATGTCACGATTCCCATCGAGGCGCGCAACCAACGCTTCGGCGTGATCAATTTACTGCTTCACGAAGAGCGCAGCCTTCGAGATGACGAGCTGGAGCTGCTCACCGCGGCCGGGACGCAAGTATCCGAAATCGTCGCTAATGCTTGGTTGAATCTGAAACTTGTCGAGAAAGAGGCCGCTCGCCAGACCCTGCTCGAGTCTCTGGTTCGAGCGCAGGAAGATGAGCGCGGACGACTCGCGCGCGAGCTGCATGATGGCGCCGGACAAACTCTAACCGGCTTGCTCGTCAAGCTCAAGGCGATGGAACGCAAAGCTCCCGGCTCCGGGTTGGACGAGGATTTTGAAGGGATTCTGGATGTTGTTTCCGAGACTATCGAACAAATCCGGGACCTCTCCTACCGGCTGCGACCCGCCGCTTTGGACGAGCTGGGCTTGCCGATCGCAATAGAAACTCTGGTACAGGAAATGGCCGAGAACGCCGGCTTGACGGCGTCTTGCCAGCTCAACTTGAAAGATCATGATCTGATGCCGGAGATCGAATTCGTCCTTTACCGCATCACTCAAGAAGGGATGACCAATATCATCCGGCACGCACGAGCACATCACGTGGAAGTTGCCCTGGCTATCTATGAGCGGAACATCTGTCTGACGATTGAAGACGATGGTCGTGGATTTTCCCTAGAGCAGTTTTATTCAGATGAAAATGCTTCGCACTTAGGATTGATCAGCATGCGTGAACGCGCTGAGATGCTCGGTGGCACGCTGGACGTCTATTCCGCTCCCGGACAGGGGACCACCATTCAAGCGAAGATACCAATCCTTGAATCGGAAGCGATATGACCCCCATGCCCATCCGAATTCTACTGGTCGATGATCACAAAGTACTCCGAGATGGCTTGCGCTCACTCCTGGAGAGCGAACCCGACATGCGCATCATCGCTGAGGCAGACAACGGACAACAAGCCATCCAGCTGGCGCTAGGACAAAACCCGGATATCGTCATCATGGACCTTGGCCTCCCAGACATGAGCGGCCTGGAGGCGATCCGCCAGATTCGCTCCCAGGACCAGTCCTGCGGGATCATCGTGCTCTCGATGTACAGCCGCAAGGAATTCGTTCGCCAGGCAATCGAGGCTGGAGCCAATGGCTACGTGCCAAAATCCTCCGCCCACACCAGCTTGCTCCGTGCTATCTGGGTAGTGCAATCTGGCGAACGTTACTTGCACCCCAAAGCAGCCACTGCCTTGGTTGAATCGATCACATCAAAAGAGAGTGAAGCCGAGCTCTACGCGAACCTTTCGGACCGAGAGCAGGAAGTCTTGAAGTTGACTGCGCTGGGTTTCACCAGTCGTGAGATTGGCCAACAACTGGTGATCAGCCCAAAAACCGCCGAATCCTATCGCCAGCGCGCCATGGAAAAATTGAACCTGGATCACCGCTCGGATGTGATCCGGTTCGCCTTGCGCGCCGGGATCCTGGACGACTTTATCTAGTGCCTGGTGAAAAAATGCAGGAGGGGCATCCCCAAGCCCTTCCCCGCCGCTTGGGGCTCGTCCTGAGCCTGGTCGAAGGAATGCGGCGGCTAAAGAGTTTCGCACCAGAAGCCATCTAACAACCTCCTGTCTTAGGGCCTGAATCACACACCAACTAAAAAGTTGGTGTTTTTTCAGTTTATGGGCGAGGGATCACCCCGAAAACAAGGGCTATGCGAGGATTTTCCTGACAGAAAAGCATCCTTTTCCCGCTTCTTTTCTCCTCCAGAATTTGATATTCTTTTCCTGGAAAGAATTAACCGTTCGCATGAGAGCGTAGACCACTGGAGGATGCAAACATGTCTGATAATGGAAAAAGGAAACTTAGCCGCCGCGATTTTCTCCGAATGGCAGGATTGGGGACCGGCGCGATGCTCGTCTCTACAGCCGCCAAATCAGCCGCATCCAGGCAGGCCATGGGCGAAATCTCCGATCCCGCCGGGCGAATTCAGCGGCCATGGTGGGTCAAGACAGTTGACCAGCCCACCATCGAAGTCGACTGGCAGAAGATGCAGCGCTACAATGAACGTACCGGAACTGTGCGCGGTCCGGGCATGGCTGGTTATGTCGGTCAGGACGAGGTAGATCGACTGTCCGCTGCAGCCGCCAAGAATGAATTGCAGCGGATGCTGGACAATGTGGAAGGATACACGCTCAAGGACCAAGCACTGAGTTCGGCCCATAGTGGCGTGGGTAAATCCTTCTTGGGCCCTCAAGAGGCTAAAACCCCTGAAGAGCGTGGTGTACCCAAATGGACCGGGACGCCCGAGGAGGCCGCCAAGATCCTTCGCGCTGCCCTGCGGCACTTCGGGGCGGCGACTATCGGATTCATCGAATTGGACGACAATACTCGCAAATTGATCTACGGTGTAGACCCAGACGGCAAAGAACTGGTATTTACCAATGATGAATTTGCCTCGGAAAACGACGATACCCGTTTCATCCCGAATAAATGTAAGTACGTGATTGCTTATACAGTCCAGATGTCCCAGGAAACGATGCGGCGCTGTCCGACGGTCACAGGTTCACAAACCACATCGCTGGCATATTCACGCGGCGAGACTATTCAGGCTTCACTCCAGGAATTCTTACGCGGCCTTGGCTACCAGTGCCTGGGCGAGTCCAGCACCAACGCGTTGGGGATTGCGCCCGCTTTCGCCGTCATGGCAGGTCTGGGTGAGCTCTCCCGGCTCAACCGCCTGGTCACCCCCGAGTATGGCCCAATGGTGCGCGTTTTCAAAGCCTTGACCGATCTACCGGTAGCCGTGGATAAACCGATCGACGCTGGCATCATGGAGTTTTGCAAGCGTTGTAAGAAATGCGCAGAAGCCTGCCCATCCGGGTCCCTTAGCTTCGACGATGAGCCAACCTGGGAAGTGCGAGGCGGTTGGAACAACCCGGGTCACAAAGCATACTTTGAGGACTCCGTGAGCTGCCTGCAATATTGGCGGGAGCAGGCTGGCACCAACTGCGGCATCTGCTTCTCTGTCTGTCCTTTCAGCAAGAAGGACCGCGCCTGGGTCCACCAGTGGGTCAAGGCGGGCTCCTCTACCGCACCAGCCCTCGACAGCTTTTTCCGCTCCATGGATGATGCCTTCGGTTACGGCACACAAGCCAGCTCCGAGGAATGGTGGTCTCTTGATCTGCCCGAGTATGGTATCGACACCATGCAATCTACCTAAGGAGTAAGTAACAATGACTGACGACATAACCATCGAAATCAGGAAACGATCGTGGTTTGAATGGCTTGCCTGGGCTGTCTGGTTGTTCCTGGAAATCTTCCTTATCCAAAATGCCATCAGTAGCGGGCAAGAATTGGAACCCCGGGCCGCCAGTATTTTCTGGGTAAGTTTCTTCGTTCTGCTGCTGGCGGGCGCCATCGTTTGGTTTATCCGCCGGGGTAAGTAAACCTCATCAGATCCCGTTGATTGGGATTAGCTGTTGAGGCCAGCACCGTAACGTGGAGATATGGATTGGCCAGGGGAGAGGTAGGCCCTCTCCCCTCTTTTTCTTGATCACGAAATCCGCGGATAAAATGGATTTGCATGAGTTCCTGGACCGATGAGCTCCCAGATCGCTGCAAAGCAAACGGCGCAAGAACTATCGACCTCTCGTAAGCTGCACCTGGCGCGCCAGCGCCAAGTCATGCTTTTAACGATACTGGTCGTTGCCGGCGCCTGGATTTTTGGCCACGTGAATGCTGGAACGAATGTGGTCTCATTGATAACTCAAGTGTTACCTGGGGCCACCCGTATTGAGACCAGGGGGAAAATCTTCGCTGGCATTAACGCGCAGAACGGTGAGATCGTCGGGTATGCCGGGACTGGTCAAGCGCCTGGTTATGCAGGTCCGATAGAGGTTCTGGTCGGGGTCAATCCCCAGGGTGATATCACCGGGGTAAAGATCGTCGCAGAGCGCGATTCACCTGGTTTTTTCCGCTTGGTGGAGAACGAGGGCCTCCCAGATCAATACCTCGGTCGAAGCGTCTCCGATCCTTTGCGGTTGGGAGATGATTTAGATGCCGTTAGCGGCGCTACCACCAGTGCCGAGGGCGTCGCCAATTCGGTCAAGAACGCTATTCGACAAATCGCCTCAGAAGGGCTCGCTGCGCCCCTGCCACCGGAAAAACGAGACCTCAAATTCGGCCTCCCTGAGGTATCCCTGCTGCTTTTGTATACGGCCGGCTATTTCGGCCACAAGCTGCGCAACTCGCAGTGGAAACGCAGGATTCGCTGGGGCACATTGATCGGGGGTTTGCTGGTCATCGGCTTTATCTATACAGCTCCCTTCACGATCACGATGGTGATTTCCTTGCTGACCGGCTACTGGCCTGACTGGCACAACAACCTGTACTGGTACCTGCTGATCGGCGGCATTCTATTTGTGACCACGATGGATGCAAAAAACCCATATTGCAGCTGGTTTTGCCCGTTTGGCGCATTTCAGGAATGTGTGGGCGCCCTCACCGGCGCCAGGCCATACCGGCCACGCGAGTGGAGCGATATCTTGCTATGGATACAGCGCGGCCTAGCCCTGATTGCTGTCGTGATTGGCCTTGCGCTGCGGCGGCCCGGGATTGCCAGTTATGAACCATTTGCCACCCTGTTTGATTTCCGCGGCACCGGCATCCAGTGGGCTTTCCTGTTGTTGGTCACCTTTGCCAGCTTGCTGATGTACCGGCCTTTTTGCAATTACTTATGTCCATTGGATCCCGTTTATGATTTCATCGCTGCCAGCCGGAACTGGATTCGAAAGGTTTATCGAAAATGGCACAGCAGAAAAGCGATCCAAATCTAAAGAGAAATTTCCTGCTCATCTTTGTTCTGATCGGGGTCATCCTTGTGTTCATGACCTGGGCGGAAGGTTTGATAGGGGAGGAAACCGGAACTCCAAGCTATTATCGAGGTACGTTTGTGGTTGATCAAGCAGCATATATCACGCTGACGGCCGAAGCCGAAATCTTTGCGACCCAGTACGCAGGCACGCCCGCGCCAACCCATTTTCCAGACCTTCAGGGCGGCAACGATCAACCAATAGTCCCATGACTGACCCTATGCAAACCAATCCGCGTCATCTCACGCGGCGAGAATTCCTGAAGATCACTGCGATCCCCGCCGGGCTGTTAGTTGCCGGGCGGCTGATCGAGGCCTCTTCCCGTCGAAGCCCGCGGGTTTTCCATGAGACGCGTCTGATGATGGGGACCGTGATCAACTTGACGGTGCTTTCAACCGGCGGAGATGAGGCTGGATATGCTATCCGGACCACATTCGCGGAACTGGAACGTTTAGTCTCCCTGTTCGATCACCGGCGTCCGTCCAGCCCGGTGGCGACACTCAACCGGCAGGGGCGTATTCTACAAGCCCCGCTCGAAGTAGCCGACATCATCCGGCGTGCCTGTACTTATAGTGAGATCAGCCGAGGCGCGTTCGATATCACCATAAAACCGGTATTGGAAGCCTACCAGGCTGGTAAGAAACAGCCTGAAAACCTGCTCGGCCTGGTAGATTACCGGCGAATCCGGTTCTCTGGCAATGGGATTTCCTTCGACCACCCAGGCATGGCGATCACACTCGACGGCATTGCAAAAGGTCGAGTGATTGACGGCGGCGCACAGGTTTTGCGGGCTCTGGGATTTGAGAACATTATTGTAGAAGCTGGAGGCGATTTGATGGCCTCGGGGCAACGCGCCGGCGGTGATCCCTGGCGCGTGGGCGTACAACACCCCCGCAAGAGCATAGCGCACCCGTGGTTGACGACGATCCAGGTGCAAAACCAGGCCATTGCTACCTCCGGAGATTACATGAACAGCTTCACCAGCGATTACCGCCAACACCATATCATCGATCCGCGTAACGGACGCTCTCCAACGACTTATTCAAGCGTCACTGTGCTGGCACAGTCTGCGACTGACGCTGATGCCCTGGCAACTACCCTGATGCTCCTGGGACGCGAAGAAGGACCGGCATTGGTCGAGCAATTGCCTGGCGTCGAAGCCTTGTTCGTCCAAAAGGATTTGACGACTTTCAGAACTTCAGGGTTTCCGAAAGAAGCATAATACCGAGACCTGCCCAATGAAATCTAAAACAAAATGAGCACATCCGTTGATCTGAACCTTTCAGAAGCCCAAAGAATCCGCCAGATCCGGGAAGATCTGGAGTTGGCGCGCCAGGATGGTGCCATAACTACAATCAATGAAGTCCTCTTCAAGCTCGGCACAGCGCTGCTCGATGTAGAGAATGTCCCTGAAGCGCTGACCTGCTTTGAAGAAGGGCTCAAAAATGCCCGCCAGAACGGAGATCAGCAGACCGAGGCGCGCTTTCAGGGCAACCGCGGCCTCGCTTTGGCTAGAATCGGCAATTACCAGCTGGCGACTAAAGCATTTCGGAAGTCGTACAAGCTGGCGAAAAAAATCAACCACACCACCCTGATGTGCGACGCGTTGACCCAAACGGGAATCTTGCACTCCCGGCGGGCGGAACCCCTGCAGGCTATTTCGAAACTCGATCAAGCCTTGGGTTTGGCGGAGCAGATCCAAGATCAGGTCCGGCAAAGCCACATTGCTGAGCTACTTGGCAGCCTGTTCCTATCTGTTCGTTCCACGGATAAGGCCTATGAGTATTATGGTAAAGCGCTTAATCTTGCCCAGATGATGGGAAATCGCCAGACAGAATGCGCTTATACCATTGAGTTAGGCAAGATTTATCTTCTCGATGGGATCCTGAACCTGGCGGAACAATTCCTCAAAACCGGCCTGAAAATCGCTCGCCAGCTGAAAGACGATCGTTTTGAACTCGAGGCCTTCAGCTCTCTTGTTCAGGTCACCATCACGGCAGGAGATTTGGACCTTGCCACTTATTATAGCCAACATGCAGTTGAGATCGCCCGCCTGATCCAGGACCAGGGGGCGGAGGTAAGCCAGCTAAATACCCTGATCGATCTTTACCTGGAGCAGGACCTTGCACACAAAGCATTGCCGGTCATCGAGCAGGCTTTGAGCCTGGCGGTGGAACAGAA
>DASQQR010000515.1:0-6061 GCA_035643335.1 Anaerolineales bacterium | reverse complement strand
TGGTAATGCGGTTGGCCACCTTCCTGGACTTCAATCTCTAGTTCTGGGTAAGCAGCCCGAATGAGATCGGCGATCCGGTTGACGTCCTGCCTGGGCACGTTTTCGCCGTAGAACAACGTGATCAATTCATAATCTTCTGCGCCTGCCTTTTTGAGTAGGTCGAGGCAGGCAGCCTCTAAATTGGCGGCCGCGGTTACCAATTGGCCGTCGTACAGGCCAATGATTTGTCCTTCCTGTACCGGAACTCCTTGAACCTCCACACTCCGCACCGCGGTCGTGATTTCACCAGTGTGTACATCCTTGATCGCTTCCCTCATATCGGCGACGACTTGGGCGAAGTCACCATCCGGAATGAGGCGCAACATGGCGGCCAATCCCTGTGGAACGGTCTCGGTTGGGATGACCGCCACTTGTTTAACGGTCAGCTCCGCGGCGGATAGCCCGCAAAGGAAGATATTTTTGTTGTTAGGCAGGATGACGATTTTATCCGTCGGTAAGTTTTCGAATGCGTGCAGGATATCCTCGGTGCTCGGATTCATGGTCTGCCCCCCCTCCACAATTCCAGCTACTCCAAGGCTGGCAAATACCCGCGAGATCCCTGGCCCAGGGGACACTGCGATGACGGCGATTTGGCCTGGCTCGACCGGCGTGAGCTGCAGACCTCGAGAGCCAGACCGGCGTTTGATCTCCTCCATTTGAGCAATCAGATTCTCCATGGAGACCTTGGTGATGGACCCCAAGGACATAGTGTAATCTATGGGTTCATAGCGCTTCTCGGTAGGCACGTGGATATGCATGCGATAGATCCCGTCCCCTTCACCAATCTGAATGGAGGTTCCCATTTTTTCCAGATCACCGTAAAATCTTTCCAGATCAAGTGGTTGGTCTGGCTGAAAGTCAACGACGACCTCATAATCTTGCCCGGGTTCAATCGTCTCCATGGTGTCCTCCAGATCCATGGCTCCCAGAGGTTGTACCGAGGCAAGGGTGGTATCCAGGGGTAATCCGTTAATGTAGCGCAGCATACCTTCCAGAATGAAAAACAAACCTTTGCCGCCCGCGTCAACCACCCCGGCTTTCTTGTGGTCTTCCAGCAATTCGGGAGTGCGCTCCACGGATGCGTCCGCGGCCTCCACAATACGCTCAAGCATGCTGATCGGGTCGTCGCTTTCTGCCAGGGCTTCATGCGCCGCCAGGGCGATATCTTTTGCCACCGTGAGGATCGTGCCCTCTACCGGGCGCACCACGCCCTTGTAAGCCGTGTCACGCGCCCCAGCCAACGCCCGCGCCATGCTCGGGCCATCCAGGTATGCCTGGTGATCCAGAGAACGCGCAAAGCCGCGCCACAACTGCGAGAGGATCACCCCGGAGTTGCCCCGCGCCCCCATCAGCGCTCCGTGCGCGACGGCGTAGGCCACTTTCCCGAAGTTGGCTTCGGGCGAGCCTTCAATTTCGTCATAGGCCGACTGCATGGTAAGGACCATATTCGTGCCGGTATCTCCATCCGGGACCGGGAAAACGTTTTGGGAATTTACGATTTGTTGGTTGGTGCGCAGCCAGGTCAGGCTCGAGCTGATTAAATCTTTCAAGGCCTGCCCATCGATGGGGGCTTTGCGAAATTGCGCCTGGCGCCTGGTTCGGTAAATGGTTTGCGTGTCTATGTTCATTGCGGCTCAGTCCAGATCGCTGATGCGCAGTCCCTGAACGTGAACGTTCACCTGGTTCACCGGAAGGCCCAAAGCTTTTTCTACGTGAAAGCGCACGGTATTGCTAACGCTCTTGGCGACTGACTTGATCCGGGTTCCATATTCAATGACGATGTAAATATCGATGATGATGTTCTCTCCGTCATAATGCACCTCGACACCGTGGGTTGGGTCCTTCACCAGGACATTGGTGAGGCCATCGAAGATATTTTTATCTGCCAAACCCACAACGCCATAGGATTCCAGGGCAGACTGGTAAGCGATGGTCGCGACCGCCCGAGGTGACACGTGAATGCTTCCGATAGGTGTGGTTTCTCCGGTCATGAGGCTCTCTTGGGGAACACTAAAAAGTTGTTCGGTTTGGGTGTTCGGGGCGGGGTACCCCGCCCCGAACACCCAAACCCGCTAACATCATTTGACCACACCCATCTCTTGTCTTGAACGTGGATGCGATCTGTGGTAAGATTGCGGGGCCAATGCCCTGAGACGATCGTAGCGTGTATCTTCTCATAATTTGGGGGGCTGGCTGCAATCATTGTGTTCGAAAAGGATTTGGTAACATGGCTAAGTGTGAACATTGTGGAAAAAAGACAGCTTTTGGTCGCAATCGACCCTGGTCTAAGAAGGCTACCCGGCGGACTTTCAAACCCAACCTGCAAACTGTGACGGTTTACGAGCAGGGCCGCAAGGTCCGCAAGACTTTGTGCACCAGGTGTATCCGTAACTTGGTTAAAACCGGTTGAAGCCGTCATTCAAGGCTCTCTTTTCTCGAGCCCGCCAGGCTGGTGCCCTGCCAGAGCCTGGCACCTAAACAGGGGGATTGAAGACGAAATAAACCCATAGGCAAAACGGGATCAGCCCACCCACGGCGATGAGCGCCAGCAGGCCCAATCCAATCGTGATCCAATCGATGTCCAGCGGGTTCTCTCCGGGTCTCAAGGGGCGAACGCGGACCGGCTGGGACGCTGTCTGGGACTGTCCCGGGTAATGCCCGGCTTCACTAGATGGAAGCGGCTGGGGCGGCGTGACCGTCGTGACCGCGCTGGATTGCTGGCTGAAGGTGATCAAAACCCGGCCCAATTGATCCGCCGTCCGGTAGCGAGCAGCAGGTTCCTTCGAGAGCACTTTGAGGGTGATCTGCTCCAGGGCCGGAGGGATGGATGAGTTCAGTTCGCGTGGAGCGGTTGCCATCTCCTGGCGGTGCATACGCGCCAGCTCGGTCGTATTGTCCGCCGTAAAGGGCAATTGGCCGGTGAGCATCTCGTACATGATGATTCCCAGGGAATAAACGTCCGAGGCCGGCGAAGGCGCTTCGCCGGCGGCCTGTTCGGGTGAAAAGTATTGCGGCGATCCCCATACGGTCTCCGATCTTTCCTCGGGATTGATGCTCGCCAGGGCCTGCGCAATGCCGAAATCCACAACTTTCAGACGTTGGTCGGGGGAGATCAGCATGTTTTGGGGCTTTATGTCGCAGTGCACCAGGCCCGCCCGGTGGGCATAGCCCACGCCCGCACAGGCTTGAACCATCAGGGAGAGGGTTTCCTCAACGCTCAAACGTCCCCGGCGCTTGAGCATGCTCTTCAAGTCAGTACCGGGTACGTATTCCATGACGATGAACAGGCGTTCGTCATCGAACCCGAAATCGTGGACGGTTACGATGTTGGGATGGGAGAGGTTTGCGGCAGCCATGGCTTCTTGGCGGAATCGCTCACGAAATGCCGCATCGCGAGAGAAATCCTCCCGTAGAATCTTGACGGCCACGTCGCGCTGAAGCATCAAATCCCGCGCCCGGTAAACGACCGCCATTCCGCCACTGCCCAGCGGTTCGTCAAGACGATAACGATTGTTTAGGAGCGTTGCTTCATCCACAAATCCAGCCTTTTTCCCGTTAGAAACGGGAGAGCCTCCCTTCTTTTCAGGTGGTTAGAATTGTACCACTGCTCATTAGAGGCCAGACGTTAGGGGTGGTGCCGTGCGGAGCACGGCACCACCCCTAACGTCTGAATGATCCTCTCAATTTGCCAAAGTCGAGTAGAATAATTTGGTTATGCCACGCGCCATGCTGGTCTATAATCCTGCTGCCGGGCGCTATCCCTCCTGGCTGCTGACGGAACGAGCGGCCAAAGTGTTGGAGGTTGGAGGCTGGCAGATTGAAATGAAGAAGACACAAAGCGGCAGGCAAATCACTGCCTTGGCGCGTAAGGCCGCCGCAGAGAGCCTGGACGCTTTTATCGTAGTTGGAGGAGACGGCTCCTTGAATCGCGCCGTGGCGGGGCTGGTGGGTACGCAAACCGCCCTGGGTGTGCTGCCGGCGGGCACCTCCAATGTGTGGGCCCAGGAATTGGGCCTGCCAGGACTGACCTGGACGCGCTTGATGGCGCTTGAAGAAAGCGCCCGGCGAATAGCACATGCGCAGGTATGGCAAGCCGATGTTGGCCTGTGCAATCACAAGCCTTTTCTCTTATGGGCCGGAGTTGGATTGGACGCCTTCGTAGTTCACCACATTGAACCGCGCACTCAGTTGGAAAAACGTTTCGCCGTCGCCCATTATGCTGCTTCAGCAGCCTTGAATGCCACTGCGTGGCATGGGATGCAGCTGCGGGTAAGGACGGACGGGGAGATCGCCAACGGGCACTTTTTACTGGCTGTGGTCAGCAATATTCATCTTTACGCCGGCGGCTATGCCGAGCTCTCCCCCCACGCGCTGCTGGACGATGGAACCATGGACCTGTGGCTTTTCGAAGGATCGAGCCTGGAAGATATCGTGCAGCTCGTGTGGGAATTATGGTCGGGCAGACATCTTCATTCCGATCGTGTTCACAGGCTCCCTTTTCGCCAGGCCGTGCTTGAATCGGATTCGCCTCTGTACATTCAGACCGATGGAGAACCGTTAAAGGGAAGCGGGCATGTTAAGATTGAGGTCAGACCCCGGGCCATGCGCGTGCTGGTGCCGGAGGATACGCCCCGGAATCTGTTTCGGGACCCGCCTCGGGTCGCTGTGGGGGATCTCCAATGAGACAATTCCTGGGCTACTTGCAGCGCAATCCGCTCAGTTTTCTGGTCCTGGCCCTTCCATTGGCGATCCTGGCCGAGGCCGGCCATTGGGGAGAGCTCTGGGTATTTGTGTTTTCGGCGCTCAGCGTCATCCCGATGGCCGATTATATTGGCCAGGGCACTGAAGAGCTGGCCGTCCATACGGGACCGCGCCTGGGTGGCCTGCTTAATGCCACCCTGGGCAATGCCGCCGAGCTGATCATCACCATTTTCGCCATCCGCGCCGGCTTGTTGGAATTGGTAAAAGCCTCGATTACAGGTTCGATCCTGGGTAATCTTCTGTTCGTGATGGGGATGTCGATGATGCTAGGCGGATTGCGGCATGGTTTACAGGTCTTCAACCAACGCCACGTGACGCGCAACTCGATCTTGCTGATCCTGGCGGTATTGGCCCTGTTGATCCCCTCGCTCCTGAGCACATCCATTGGGAATCCCACAAGTTTGCGCGTGGAGGCTTTCAGTTTAGGGGTGGCGGCCGTGATGATCGTGCTCTACGTCCTGGCGCTGCTGTACAGTTTCAAGTCCGAGGGTGCCCCGCTGGCGCATAAGCCCGAAAGCGAGCCGGCTGGCACGGCGCAGTGGTCGGTCCGCAAAGCCCTGGTGGTTTTGGCGCTGGCTACTTTCGGGGTCGTAATCGCCAGCGAATTGTTGGTCGGCGCTGTGGAGCCCGTCGTGGCCAGCCTGGGAGTCTCGGAATTTTTCATCGGCATTATCTTGATCCCCATCATCGGTAACGTGGCCGAGCACCTGGTTGCCGTGGAGGTAGCCTTGCGAAACAAAATGGACTTGAGCGTCGAAATTGCCATCGCCTCCAGCTTACAAATCGCCTTATTTGTTGCCCCCGTCCTGGTGTTTATCAGCCTGCTGATGGGGGATCCCCTGCAGCTGATTTTCAACGAATTCGAACTCGTCGCCCTGGTCGCCGGAGTGCTCATTACCGCCTTGGTGGCTGCAGATGGTGAATCCAATTGGTTGGAAGGAGCGGAGCTGCTGGCCGTGTACCTGATCCTCGGCCTGGCCTTCTTCCTCTGGCCCGCATAACAAAGGAACCTTCAACCTTCCAACCTTCAACCCACCCCTTTGAAGGGCGTGTCCGCTCTTTGATCGCCGAGGTCTCCTGACCGAGGCTGGGGAATATGCCCCCTTTGATCGCCGAGGTCTCCTGACCGAGGCCGGGGAATGCGCCCCCTTTGATCGCCGAGGTCTCCTGACCGAGGCCGAGGATGGTGCCTGCTAAACAGAAAAGATCCGCGTTTTCCGCGCTCGCCTGTACTGAGCGAAGTCGAAGTATCCGCGTCCCA
>DASQQR010000514.1:0-3273 GCA_035643335.1 Anaerolineales bacterium | reverse complement strand
ACCTTCCCCTAAAAACCAGACGTGATGGGCAATCAGCAGGGTCACACCGGCCAGCAGAAGACCCATCATGGCCAGCATGACCACCCCGATGGCCAATCCGAGCAAAAACAATGGCCAATTCACGGCTGCCGGATCGATCTTAACGTGCAAGAAAAGCACCCCAAAGACGATCGTAATGAAGACCGAAATCGTACCCACCAGGAACTTAGCAACGCCGCGACCAACCAGATACGTAGGAATGTGAATGGGAGCCACATACATATACTTGAGGGTTTTGTAGTGCTCGCGGTCATCGATGATGGCCCAGGATATGCCTGCCATGACCGCGCCCACGTAAATATAGAAGGCATTGCCGAGGTAAATGTACGGGAAAATAGGAGAGTCGAAATTCCCCTGGGTGATGATGCTGTACATCACGACCAGGATGGCCGCGCTGGACAGGGGTTTGACGATGGAATAGACGGCGAACAGAAACGGATCGGTCCAATTGGATTCGATCTGCCAACCCAGCCAGGCCGCGGTGCGGAAGGAGCGGATCAGCGTTTGGAATTTAGTGTGGAATGCTTTTTCATTGATCATGAAACGTAAAACGTGAAACGTGAGAGTAATGCGTAAGTCGTAATGCGTAAGGCGTGAAACGTGAGGCGTAATTCGTAAGGGCATCAGGCTTGGTGGCCGTGGTGCGGGAGGCGTGATGCGTAATGCGTGATGCGTGAGTTATTAGCGGCGGCTTTCGGTGAGGCGGCCTTCCCGGATGGCGAGCTTCTCCATGTGAGCCAAGAGGATCTTTGCGGAGATGAGGAAGGCCAGGCTCAACACCACCAGAACGGTCACCTCAACCGTGACGTTCAGGAAACCCAGGACCGCGCCGGAGGGGAACACGAGCTGGCGCATGGCATCCAGGCCCAGAGTGAGCGGGATGATGGAGGCGGCGGCTGCGATCCAAAAATTGAAACTCTTGATGGGGAAGTAAAAGCCCGAGACCAGGTAGACGGGCTCCTGAGCCAGGTTGGACAAATGCCAGGCCTCCCGGCTGAGCAGCAGGAACAAGGAGGCGGCCATCATGCCCATGCCGTATAAGGCTGCCATGGCCAGCAGGAAAACGGCAAATAACAAGGCGAAGTTAGCGACCACATAATGAACGTTAAACAACCAGCTGCCTAAGACCAGGATCACCAGGGCGCGCAGTGCCGTGGCGAGCATGCCACCCAATGCCATGCCGAGCAGGATCGCCATCATCGAGTTGGGCGCCATGATGTACAGAGCCAGGTTGCCTTGCTCCTTCTCCCAATACAACTGGCTGGACATGCTCCACAGGATGTTGAGCCAAAAAGCGGTCATGGCGCCGCCCATAACGACGAAGCCGATATACTCCTCGGGGGCCTGGATGGCTCGGTAGACGAACACGTACGCTGAGACCGCCATCAACGGTAGAAAGACGTCAAAGAACAACCAGGACTTCTCCCGCTGCTGGCCAATGAGGCGGGGATAAGCTCGGGCCATGACGGTCTTCAGGAAAAGCCGCCACCCGGTAGCTTTGTTAACTCGGGGAAGGGCTATCACTCTCGACTTCCTCCATACTGCGCCCGACCAGGTTGACAAAGACATCCTCCAAGGTTGGCTCCCGCTTCTGCAGGTTCAGGATGCGCACATTTCCGGCTGTCAGCGTGGTCACCACCGATCCCAGGACAGGCTCCTCTTCGAGGATAAATTCGAGTTGAGATCCGCCCTCCCGGTGGCTATGTACCACTTTCTTTACGCCCGGCATGGTTTCAAAAACGCTGGTGCCGAGGCCGTTGAGAGGGCTGACTTCCAGGCGGAAAATGGCTTCCCGCTGCAGCTGGCGCTTGAGGTTGGCGGGCGTATCACAGGCCAGCACCTTGCCCTGATTAATGATCGCCACCCGGTCGCAGAGCTCATCGGCTTCGACCATGTAGTGGGTGGTCAAGAGCAAGGTGCGGGTATTGTCTTCGTCGACCCATTGGCGAATGAACTTACGCACGTCGCGGGAGGCGCCAACATCCAAACCCAAGGTGGGCTCATCCAGGAAGAGGACCTCGGGATCGGTGAGAAAACCGCGCACGATGTTCATCTTCTGGCGTAACCCGGTGGACAGATCCGAGGACTTGGTATTCAGGCGATCACCGATACCGACCACATCGAGCAAGAGCTTGATACGGCGGTTGGCTTCGGCGGAAGGCAAGCCATAAAATTGGGAAAACATCCACAGGTTTTCGCGCACAGTTAATAGCCCGTAGCCCGATGCTTCACCGCCGGAGACCATGTTGATGCGCGGGCGGACTTTTTCAGGATCCTGGACTACGTCAAGGCCGGAAACCCAGGCTCGCCCCGTGGTGGGGGCCAGAAGCGTGGTGAGGATTTTGATCAGAGTGGTTTTCCCGGCCCCGTTGGGTCCCAACAGACCGAACAACTCGCCTGGCCGGATCTGCACAGACACGTCGCGCAAGGCAACCAGCTCTTTGGGCTCGGACTTTTTACCGCCACGGATCTTATAAATACGGCTTAAATTTTCGGTACGAATGGCAAAATCCATAGAAAACCTTCAGATTCTTTCAAAATTGTTGGGATATCGTAGGGTAATCGTAGGTTAAACGTCAAGCACAAAAAAAAAGAACCTGTTATTATAGGATCGAAGGGCGATTTCTCTTCTTCTCCTCCTTAGAGAGAGCCGGGGTCGGCGTCCCCGGCTCTCGATGATTCTACCACGGGGGCGTTCCGGTTGTGTCACCCAGAGACCTCGAAAAAATAGCGCATGAGGGGGCGAGTTTCAGAACGCCGCGCCACTTCTACAAAGCCGGCTTGAAGAAAGGTTGAGGCCAGGCCGGTATAGGCGAAGACATCCGGAGTGCTGTCTTTCTTCGGATCGACGGGATAGCCCTCCACGATTTTGGCACCGTGCGCACGGGCGTAATCCAGGGCAGCTTCCAGGAGCTTCCGGGAGAGGCCCTGCTGGCGGAATGGCCTGGCGATGAAAAAGCATACAATAGACCAAACCGGCTGGTCATCGACACGCTTGAGAACCCAGGAGCGGTCCAGGACCGGGAAGGCCTCCCGCGGGGCGACGGAACACCAACCGACCGCCCGGCCCTTGTCATAGGCCAGAATCCCGGGCACGTCCCCGCGATCAACGATCTGGCGCATGGACTGCTTGTTCTTTTCCCCCTTTTGAGCATCGAATTCAGAACGCTTCAGGCGGAACCACATGCACCAACAGCCGCCAACGGCGCCGCGCTCACCAAAGAGCGTCTCGAA
>DASQQR010000513.1:0-2754 GCA_035643335.1 Anaerolineales bacterium | reverse complement strand
CATTCTCTGGAGCAGCTGGCCGGCCGCATCGGGCTGCCGGCTTGATCCGGTGATTGATGGGAGGAGTTGCCTCGCCCGCCTCTGAATGGGACGCGGATCAACGCGGAGAAACGCGGATCTTTTGCTGTTTTATCAGGCACTATTCTGGGGCAGACCCTTCGACTGCGGCTGCGCTCGGCGGGCGCATTCCCGAGCCTCGGTCAGGAGACCTCGGCGATCAAAGAGCTCCCCAGCCTCGGTCAGGAGACCTCGGCGATCAAAGAGCGGACAGGCCCTTCGACTTCGCTGGGCAGTCGATGGCCTTTCACCAGTGAAAGGCATCATGTTCAATTCCTTCCGCGGCCCTCCGCGCTCGTCAGCGTCCTATAGAACTGGCCTGAGTAGTAACAACAGGAGATGGTAGGTATGTCAAATCAGAAGAATCGCAGGAAACCGTCCAATGGCAAGCCCGCCAGGAATCAATCCAGACGGCGAGTGATGGTGGGCGCCATTGGCAAGTGTGTGCATAACCTGGGCGTCGAAAACTTTGCCGATTGGATGCAGGACCTGGGCCTAGGGTACGTCACCGTGAAGCTGGGCCCGGCGGTGCCGATCCAGGAGGTGATCAACAAGATCCGTGAGGCCCGCCCGGAGGTGGTGGGTGTCTCCATGCGCCTGGGCGACCTGCACGTGGACAAATTGATCGGAGAGTTTGTCGAGGCTGCTACGCAACACGGCTTACATCCCAGGGAGAGCGGCATTCGCTACACCTTCGGCGGGCTGCGACCGGCGGCCAACCTGGTGCGCGCCATGACCGGCATGCCGCTGGAAGAAGATCGCTTCATCCGCGAAGACGAAAAGCATTACGATCTGGAGGCAGTGGCACAGGCCTACCGGGACAAGGAGCATTTCCAAGGCTTCTTCGAGATGGTGGTGGACGACTTCGTCACCATGGAGGAGCTGGAAGGCTTCGCCCGCCGGCAGCCCACGGATCACCGGCGCAAAGATTCGCCCTGGTCCGATGACCTGGTCATGCGCATTCGCCAGGTGCGCGAGCGCGAAAACCGCCCGATCATCCGCGCCCACATCGGCATCGCCGCCGAGACGATCGAGCCGACGGTCAAGGCGATCGAAAAACTGGCGGAGGCGGGCGCTTTCGAGATCGTCTCCCTGGCTCCCGACCAGACCTCCCAGGAACTGCTGGCCAAGTTCATCCGCGGCGAGGAGGATCCCGGCAAGTACCTAGCCGGGCAGGGCGGGGCGCCAATCCGCTCGATCGAAGATCTTCAGCGCCTGAAGGCCGCCACCCAGCAGGGCAACTTTCCCATGACGCGCATCTATACGGGTACGGATGAGCTGGTGACCCTGGCCCACCTGTGGGAAGAGCACCTCAACATCTGCTTCCCAGCCGTGCCGATCTTCTTTTACAACGAGCTGGACGGCCGCGGCCCGATCAGCATCCGCGACGCCTTCGACGAGCACTTTCGCACGATCGAATACTGGGCCGCCGTGGGCAAGCCTCTGGAGATCAACGATCCTCACCAGTGGGGTCTGCGCTACGCCAGCGACGATATGCAGGTCACCGACCACGTGCTGTGCGCAGTGATCGCCCTGAAGAAGGGCATCAAGCATTACGTGATGCAAATGATGTTCGAGCTGCCCCCTGAGATCTCCGCCATGGACGACCTGGCCAAGATGAAGGCAGCCTACGAGCTGGCGGAACCGCTGCCCCGCCACTTCGACTTCAACATCCTGCGCCAGACTCGTTCGGGCCTGCCCAGCTTTCCGCCCAACCTCAACCAGGCCAAGGGCCACCTTGCCTTCGGGATCTACAGCCAGCTGTACATGGAGCCCGACATCCTGCACGTGGTGACGCACTCCGAAGCGCATCACGAAGCCAGCGCCGACGATATCATCGAGTCGTGCGAGATCGTCAAGCAGGTCTGCTGGGATTTCGCCAAGGGGGACGTGCCCGAAATCTGGGCGGATCGCCGGGTGCGGAAGCGCATCAAAGAATTGAAGCGCGGGGCGATGTACAACGTGCTGCACGCGGCCATTTTAGGCGGCTACGAGGGGCCGATCCGCCCGGAAAACTTCCTGGAATGGGCCAAGGAACCTAAGGAAGACCCCGAGAAAAACTACGAGAGCATGCTGCTCAGCCTGATCGACGAGGCCAGTTACCCCACCGGAATCTGCGGGCTGATCGCCGGCGACACCCTGGACCTAGGCCTGCAGATCGGCCTGTTCCAGGGCCCTCATATCACCGTCGTGGACCGCCGCTACGAGATGGCCGGCGCCTGCCGCACCAAAGTCGTCAACGGCATGTGCCGCATCGACGAGTGGAACGGCATCCGGGTATACAGCGAGATGGAACGGGTCGACCTGGTTCGCAAGAAGTATCCCTGGTATTTCTACAAGGAGGTCACCCGCGCCGACGAAACCAGCTTCATCAGCGAGGACGCCGAGGTCGAGCGGGTGGACGAGGAAGCCGTGGCGGATTTCCGCAAAGAGATCGGCGTCACCGGCCGGGCGGACGGGAAGATCCTGGTGGTGGATTTTGGGAGCACCTATACCAAGGTGGGCATCTTCAACACGCGGCACGAGACCTTTGATCTGTGCTACAAGCCGACCACGGTCGAGGACATCCGCGTCGGCCTGGCGGATGGCCTGGGCGTGCTGGAGGCCTGCCGGGAGAGCGGGGACTGGAAGCCGCTGGCGCGTAAGATGCGCGAGTTCGCCGTGCGCCTGCCGTGCTCCAGTGCCAAAGGCGGCCTC
>DASQQR010000512.1:0-6115 GCA_035643335.1 Anaerolineales bacterium | reverse complement strand
CCCTCCTGGCGATATCTCCCCGAATGCAGGCGCTTTCGCAAGCGAGCACTGGGATTTTCTTCTGGAGAATTTGCTGTTCTGCCCATGCTTCAGCCGCAGGACAAACCCCCTTCACGCCATCGACCTGAACGGTAAAATCCTGGCTAGCTTTTTTCATGATCCGCTCCTTTTCTCAATATAGAACCTCACTTTCGCCTCCAGGTAACCGGGCTTTCGAGCCATGACCTTGTAGAGATTGGTGACAAACTCGGTTCCTGGGTGGGTCTTGATGTCCGCAGAGGGAAGTTTAATGAAACTAGCACACAGCACGATAAAATGTAAGCGCCTTATGGCCTATTCGTGCATAGGCATTTTTGCCTATCCTACCTGGTCTATCACCTCCATTCTTCAGATATCAACAAATAGATGTTTAAAACAAAAGCAGGTAGATGTCACCTATCCGATCTACCTGCTTCAGAATTTCGGACCTACTGTGTCTTTGCCGGCTCAACCTTACAGATCGCGGCGGATCTCCCCGGTCGCGTAGCGTGCTTTCAGGATCTCCGCCGGATCTTGGCTGGTTTGAGCCGGCCCAGCTTGATTGAACTGCGGTCGCACGCCAAGGGCGTAAACGAGCAAGCCAATCAGTGACAACAGTAGGATCAACCCAAAACCCATCATCATGATATGCTCTCCTTTCATCTTCCTAATTTAGTCCGAAATTTTTATTCGTTTTGGTGCGGCGTGATTTGGCGCTCTGATATCGCAGGTACCACACCAACATCAGCCCTGTGCTCACCAGGTAGTAGCTGTGCAAGAACCAGATAGGCCCTGGCGGCAGATGGAACACGTAGATCGAGTAGATGATATTGCCGACGTTGCTCATCAGGATATTGCCCAGGCTGTACGAACCCAGATCCCTGGTGCGAAATGCTTTTGCCAGCATCGGCAACGTACCTAGCGCGAAGAGCCCTGTCGAGACGAAACCGGCGATGGTCGCCAGATTTGTTTCCATCATAAACCTCCTCCAAAGTGGCAGCGGATATGAACACTTTGGTTCTTGCCATCACACCACCAATCGGGTGGCTATTAATATGGACGAAGGAGTTGCAAAAAGGGATACACCTAATCAGGAAGTCAACATCAAGGCCCTATCCCCCAACTGGACCTATCTTTCCAGGATCCGCTATGAGGATGAATTACTTAGACGGAAAAGTATGCACTTAAAACAAAAACATTCTCTCGAAGCATAGCAGCAGGCGCTAATCGGAACAAGCCGCCGGGAGCCTCCCCGCAGCCAGATCCCCGGTCTGGGACGCGGCTAATCCATTGTGTCGCTTGGATCGCACGTCAGCACGTTGCGTTCATCGTACGAGAAATCACAGCCCGCTTGCAAAGCGCCCCCCAATTTCACCCGTGCCCGGTGCAGCCGGATTTTGACGTTAGCCAACGATTCACCCAGCAACCGTGCAATCTCCGGCGAGGTCACCTCGTGCATATCATGCAGCAGGATCACCGCCCGGTAGCTGTCGGACAGCCGGTTGATGTAGCCCTGCACGCACTCGCTCATCTCGTCCTGCTCGATAACCTTTTGCAGCGAGGGCGCGTTGGTTTCGGCCACCTCCATTTCGTCGAGATCGTCTTCCGACTCCACCGGGCCCCGCCGGGCATATTGTCGCAGCCGGTCGAGACTGACATTGGTGGCGATCCTGTAAAGCCACGCCGTCCGAGCTCCTTCCTCTCGCAGCGAATCGCGGCTCCGGTAAGCGCGCAGGAAAGTCTCCTGGGTCAGGTCTTCCGCCTCCACCCTATCCCGCACCATGCTCACAATATATCGGGATATGCGCTCGTAGTCCCTCTCGAAAAACACCGCGGCCCTCTCCGCCCCAAGTCCGCCTCCCCCTACCATGGTAGTATGCTGTTCCACTTTTTTCTCTCCTGATATTGCTCATCGAAATTTTTCCCCCTAAATACGATGGCAATATCCTGACAGTAAAACTCATCCTTACGTCAGACTAGCACACTTTACCATCAGGCGCATCCGCCAAATAGCCTATCCCCGCGTAGGCATTTTGGCCTATGCCTTCCCCCTCCCTTCTCATCTCCCAGTCTCCTGCACACGGTACGCCGCATCCTGCACCCGCATCTTGCATCGCAATTCGCCGTTTGCAATTCGAAAATTGCGGCCTGCCTCCGCCACCCCTCCTATATCTCCTCCCCCCTTTCCGATCACCAATTACCGATCATTGCTTACAGATGACCGGTTACGGATTACACATTGCCGGCCTCCCGTCCCCGGTCATCCGTCCCTAAAGTACTTTAGCAAACTGCGGGCCCGTTAAATCTTTACTCTGGCGGATTGTGAGTTTCCATCACTGAAGGTGGACCTCCACTGGCAGCAAATCCCTGACGGAAGCTAACCATCATCGACATGCAGCTGTCCATATGCCCTGGCGCCATCGACATGCGCCTGTCCATATGCTCCGCCGCCCTTGACTTGAACCTGTCGATGAGTTCCTTTTCTTTCTCAAGCGTGTTAATCCCAAACGGGACATACAGAGGGCAAAAGCCTGTAATACCGGTGACCAACCCGATGCCACCGAGGCCGGCGATCACCAGACCAGGTACTTTGCCCTGAAACACAGCGAGCAAGATGAGGCCAACCGGCACAAGCACCAGCCCCAGCCCTACCCGTAGGATGCGGTCGAGAATGCCTACATTACGTTTGACGGAGAAATAATAATCCCTCCTTATAACTTTAGTCCGAAGACAATCGCAAGATTATCCTCTAAACTCCTGTAAAAGAGTAAATACATATAAGGAGAATATCATATGCCGGTTATAGAAGCAGTGCCTGAGAATATTGCCCGCATAGGGCGCAAGACTACGATTATCTTGTTCGCCGCGCAGAGCTTGGTCTCTGCGGGTATGATTGCCACGGCAACGGTGCTCACGATCCTGGGCGAGCAGCTCAGCGGCAGCACGACCTGGGCTGGCGTGCCTTCGGCGGCCGTCCAACTGGCTGCCGCGCCGTTCGCCTACGTTTGGGGTGTGGCGTGGGATCGCATCGGCAGGCGTAATGGGCTGGCGTTAGGCTTGGTTGTAGGGCTGGTTGGAATGATCGTCGCGGTGACAGCGATCCAGACTGGGTCAATGTGGTTTTTCCTTTTGGGGCTAGTCGGTCTAGGCGGCTCCCGGGCGGCCGTCCAGCTGGCGCGCTTCATCGCTGCGGAGGTCAACCCACCGCAATCGCGAGGGCGGGCGATCTCGTATATCGTGCTGGCAGGCACGGTCGGCGCAGTGACAGGGCCGCTGCTGCTGGCACCGAGCGGCAGGTGGGCTCTGGCTGCTGGGCTGCCGGAGATGGCCGGTCCGTTCGCAGCCTCCGTAGTGTTGTTCGGGGCGGCTACAGCCCTCACATGGCTTGGCCTGCGCCCCGAACCGATGGTAGTGGGCCGGGCGGTGGCCGCACTATTTCCAGAACGCGAAAACGCCAGCGGGTCGGCGCGTAAATTGAGGACTCTGGTGCGGCTCCCGGGCGTCCTGGCAGCCATGACGGCCATGGTGCTGGCGCCAACGGTAATGGTTACGGTGATGGGTATCACCTCCCTATATATGTTAGACCATCAGCACACCTTGGGGAGCATCTCGCTGGTGGTTTCGGCTCATACGCTGGGCATGTTCGCTTTCTCCGTATTGTCGGGCAAGCTGGCGGATGGCTGGGGACGAGGGCCGGTGATCCTGGTCGGAACAGCTGTGATGATCGCCTCGCTGGTCTTGGCGCCCCTATCCACTGCGGTAGTGCCGCTGGCGGTGGCGCTCTTCCTGCTGGGATTAGGTTGGAACCTGTGCTTTGTGGGCGGATCCGCGCTCCTCGCTGACCACCTCACGCCGAAGGAGCGCTCGCGTGCGCAAGGATTTAACGACTTGTTGATCGGTCTGGTCTCAGCCATAGGATCGCTCGCCAGCGGCGTGGTCTTCGCCAGCATGGGGTTCGTTACGGTGAACGTATTCGGGATAGCGTTTGTGCTGGTCATGTTCATAGTCACCCTGTGGTGGCGCTCGAACTTGGATGCGCCCGCGCAGATGTTGACAGGCGCTTTCGGACAAGATTAGGGACACGTAAATAACAGACACGAGGAGAACATTGAAATGGAAACAAATCTTCCCACCATCGCCGGTTTCATCTCTACCGCGCTCTTTGCGTCAGGCAACTTGCCGATGCTGGCAAAAGCATTTCGAACCAAGAATCTGGCTTCCTACAGCCTTGGCAATATCTTACTGAGCAACATCGGCAATATCATCTATTCTATCTACGTCTTCCATCTGCCGCTAGGACCAATCTGGTTCTTACACAGCTTCTATTTGCTCAGCACCGGCCTGATGTTGGTCTGGTATCTGCGGTATGAGGGCCCCCCACACGAGCTGCGGTCATTTGCCTATCACGCCAAACCGCGGGTCCTATTAACACATTGCTGCTCGCCGGCGCCATGAGCAGGCAAGTATTGACCAATTGCTTAGGAAATCAAATGGGGATTCCCCGTTGGTAGTATTTTGTCTTATCCAATAACCTGTTTCTTGAGCTCATACTGCTCGCGAGTGATCTCGCCTCGAGCATATTGAGCCTGCAAGATTTCCTGGGCAGTTGGCTGTCCACTTGCCGATGGAACTATGGCAACAGGAACTCGAGCAAAAAGTACACTAGGTTCAGGGCAATGGCGGCCGGGTGGATGGACAGGTGCATGTCGATGATGGCCGGCTTCCGGCAGGTATCTGCCGCTAGCGGACCTCCAAGCGCTGAACAGAATTGCGGACCATTGAGAAAACGCTGAGATGGCGCCTCAGGCGGACGGCCTCAAGATCAATTGTTCGGCATCAGAGAAGGCATGAGTGCGAATCAGGAGCGTGCTGACAATAGCGGTCAGGCCCGCACATGCGAAGATCATAGCAATGACCACAAACTGGTATATGGCTGCATAGATGGGATCGGTACCCGCCAAGACCATACCGGCCATCAGACCGGGAATCCAGACGATGCCCAGGGAACGCAAGGTATCGATGCGAGGGATCAGGCTGGCCTGCACGGCGGCCCTAACGTAAGGCCTGACGACCCTTCTGGGATCTGCACCCAGAGCCAAACCGGCTTCTATATGGCCAACATGAGACTCGACTTCAGCGCGAAATCGATCCAAAGCCAGGGAACTGGTATTCATGGAATTGGCGATCAGCATGCTTCCAACTGGAATCAAAGTTGTAATTGTGGTGTCAATCACGCCTAAGAAAGCCATGAGGGCGATTACTACGCCAGATCCAAAAGCAATTCCGTAAAGCGAGACACGAAAAGCGGACCCGATGCCTTGGGCCCGGCGCGAGGCAATCATCCCAGCAGCCAACATCATGCCCGCCAAAAGAAATACGCTGGTCCAGGAGGGACCCTGCAGCAAGAGAACGATAATGGAGCCCACTGCGACCACCTGCACAAATCCGCGCGCCAGAGCGATCAGAACTTCGTTTTCTATGTGGATTTCTTGAAGACGGGCAATTAACATGACAGCGATCGCCAACAAAGCGGTAACAATTGCCTGAGCAATACCGAGATACAATTGGTTGCTAAAAACCAGGTTAAGCACGAAGCACCTCCTCAACGGGGCCCAATCTTACCAGCTGTCCGGCCTCCACAACAATGGCACGTCTGGCCATGCGACTGGCCTGATCCAAGTCATGGGTGACCATTATGCAAGTGAGCCCCTCCTGGCGGATAATGCTGTTAATCAGATCCTCTACATCACGCCTGGCGGCCTCGTCCAGTGCTGAGGTGGGTTCATCCAGGAGCAGGATCTGTGGAGAATTGGCCAGAGTCCGGGCCAGGGAAACCCGCTGGGCCTCGCCTCCGGACAGGTTGTTCACCTGCCGACCCGAATATCCGGACAACCTGACTCGATCGAGCAAGGATTCAATCTGTGCATTCGTGATGTGCAAGCCTCTCTGTTCGGGGCCAAAGCGAATATTCTCCGCCACGGTTCCCGGGAAGAGATAGGGGAGCTGCATGACCATTCCCAAGCGACTGCGCAATTCCCGAGGCGGGATCTCCCGGTAGTCGCGACCTTCGACCAGCACAGTCCCACGGGTGGGTTCA
>DASQQR010000511.1:0-8936 GCA_035643335.1 Anaerolineales bacterium | reverse complement strand
GACGGGTTTCATGGCAATTGCGGACCAGGCAGCGCTTGGCAGCGGCTAGGGAGACTCGGGAGGGAGCAGCTCGACGGGGTCGCCCACGCGGATGGTCCCGCCGCGGGTGACTTTGGCGAGCTGGCCCAGCGGACCGAGGTGATCGACGACGGGTTTGCCGCGCTGGGCCCGCTCCAGGCGGTCGCAGCCAGTGCGCGGCTTGGTGATCTCAACGACGGCCTGGCCGCCGAGCTGCAGCCGGTCGCCAGGCTGCAGTTCCAGGAGCGGCAGGCCCTGGACGATGATCTGCTCGCCGAACTGGCCGGGCGCGGTACGGTAGCCCTGGGGCTTGAGAGCCTGCAGCCACTCAAGAGAGAGCAGGTTGAGCTGCCGGTCGGGGTGGCGCCCGGCTTTCTGGTCGCCGTCGATGCCGTGCCCGGCGATCAAGCGGGCACTTTCCAACGGGAGGCGTATATAGTCCTCCCGGTTCTCTCCATAGTTCATCCCGACTGGCTGGTAAACGATACTGGTAATTTGTGCCATCTCAAGCCTCCACCAATAATGTTGGTGCTATTATATCCGCTGCTATGCTTTTGGCTGATACAACTGTCGCGGATCATTGAGAATTGCCGTGAAAAAAGTAGATGTGAGGAGCGGCGGGACGACAGTGCAACTGTCGCCCGAACGAGGGTCAGTACGGGTAAGCCGCTCAGGATCGGGCGCTATCGTTCTATCCCGTTATCCCTTCTGGTGCGTATCCGCTGAGAGCTCTCGCAGGAAATCGGCCATCAGGGGTCCCATGCGATGGTAGTATTGGTAACGAGCCTGATAGCGTGCATGCCTGGCCAAATCCGGCTCGAAAGTTCGCTCAAGCTTGACCATGGCTGCGACGCTCTGCGCATAGGACTCGAAAACTCCAGCCCCAACCCCGGCAATGATGGCCGCGCCCAGGGCACCGGCCTCCCTGATCACCGGCCGGGTAAAGGGCTTGCCAAAAATATCCGCGCAGGTTTGTACCCAGGCATCCGAGCGGCTGCCGCCACCGACAGCACAATAATCCTCGATTTTGATGCCCGTAGGTGGCAATGAATCAACCAATTCTTTGAGATAGAAAGCCACGCCCTCGATAATGCCTCTAAGTATCTCGCCGCGTTGGGTTCCCAGGCGAAGCCCGGCTATGAGACCGGTCGAATCAGCGATAAACCGGGGCGGGCCAGTTTGAGCAAAATGCGGCAGTACCATCACGCTGCCTGGCTCCGCCGGAATCTCCGCGAGCAGTGCCGGATAAACAGAGCGGCCTTCTGCCTCGGCCTGACGGTGTTCGGCCAGAGCAAAGGTATCCCGGAACCATTTGACCAGCGCGCCGCCCTGATTGTAGATGAAACACACATAACGGCCCGGGATGGCGTGATGTTCAGTATTCAGGCCACGCGGGATCATGGCTTGCGGATCAGGCGAGGTGGCGAAAACCGGGGTAATGCAATGGAAAGTGCCCATTCCATATACCGTGCTACCCGGATCGATCACGCCGCAGCCGACGGCACTGGCACATTGATCGTGCGCCCCGCTGACGATGCGCACCCCGGGCGGCAGGCCCAACTCAGATGCAACGTGAGCAGCAACTGTTCCGATTACTGTACCCGAGGGAACCGTGGCAGGTAGCTTCACACGGTCGAGACCAGCCGCTTCCAGCAAGGCATCCGACCAGTCACCTTGATGGATGTCAAAGAGCAGCGTGCGATTGGCCAGCGAGTAATCCACCACCGGGCCGGCGCCCAGCATGAAAGCGATGAAACTGCCCCAATGCAAAAATTTATAGGTGCGGTCATAAAGCTCGGGTCGGTAGGCGCGGATCCACTTAAGCTTGGTGAGGCTGTAATTATTGCCGAAGGTGTTTCCATTGATGGCATACAGGCGGTCGTCAGGTATAAGGGCAGCCAGGTCTTCCAGGAACTCCTGGCCGCGGACATCAAAATTCAGTATTGATGGCCCCAAAATCTGACGATCCGCCGAAACAGGCACTACCGCTTCACCCAAAGATGAAACCGAAACAGCCCGAATCTCTGCCCCGGCACCGGCGGTGATTACCGAACGAATGGCCGCTTTCACAGCCCCCCAGATGGCAGCCGAATCAAGTTGGGCCCAGCCCGCCTGAGGGCTTTGGGGATCGTGTTCACGATAGGCGGAGGCCAAGATCTCACCCTTTAACGAGAACAAGGCCACCTTGCACCCCGTCGTACCGACATCAATCCCGAGCAAGTTCATGGCACTCCCTGGATGACAAGCGGTTGAATATTTTTCAGGCCGAAATACTCGCCAATCAACCAACTGGTGCGCTCATAAACGGCATCCTGGGCCGTGGACGCCTTGCCCGAGGATCGCAGAGCAGACTCATAGGCCTGGCGAATTTCGGTACCGATATTGATTTTGGCAATCCCTTTTTGGAAGGAAGCCAGCACGTATTCCCGCAGGATGCCTGAACCACCGTGCAAAACCAGCGGAATCGCAGTGGCTCGGAACAGCCTCTCAAGGTGGTCCAGATTTAGACGGGCGGCAATTTTCTTTTGGTCTTTGTAGCCGGCCGAAATGGCGCCATGAACGTTCCCGATGGCGACAGAAAGCCAATCGCAGCCCGTTTCGTGGCCGAAACGGCGGGCTTCGTCCACTTTTGTGAAACCTTTCCCCGAAGCGAACAATTCGTCGTAGGGCGGCAGCGGCCCGGCTTCGTGACCTAATACAGCGCCCAGTTCGGCCTCGCAGGGAATCCGGGCCTGATGAGCCATGGCCGCCACCTGAGAGGTAGCGGCCATGTTTTCCTCCAATGGCAAACGTGAACCGTCCACCATCACGGAATGGTAGCCCAGGCCGATCGCCTGCTGGATAATGGCAAGATAATCAACCCGCTGGCCGTCTTCGTCAATCACGGGGACATGATCGAGGTGCAAGCGCACATGCTCGGGGGTTTGCCAGCGAAAAAACTCCCGGGCCACAGCCTCCGGTCCGCCAGCTTCAAATTTAAGCCACTCCAGGCGCGCCGTTTCGATCAGTGCAAAGCTGTTTTGGTCAACCACAGCCTGCACGACGGGCGCGAGCATGGGCAGATAAGGGACGTTGAAGGCTGGAAGTGCTACCCCAGCTTTCGACGCGTTCTGGACGATAACCTTGAGTTCGGGCATGATATACACTTTACTTATTGTCATAGTATCTTCTCAATGATTGGGGGGGATGGGGTTTGTTGGAGCGGGCTCCGCCCGCTCCAACAAACCCCATCCCTTCCTATTGAGAAGTTACTTGTCATAACTATAATTAGAGCGGTAAATTTGTCAAGTGCCACTTATTAGATATGGGACTTACGCAGTTGGCAGGAGGACGGGGGTGATTGTGTGAGTTATGTTGAGTAGCCTGACAAATTCATGTAGAATATAAGCGTGAGACGGACCAACGGTACTGATTCATCGCAGTTGATTTCTTCCATACCTGGACCCTGAGCTAAAGCCTTCCAGCCAGGGATTTATATAAGGAGATCAAGTGGCACACGATAGGTCCGAGTCAACGCGAGGGAAAGAGGGGCCAAATCAGCCGTCTCTCGAGCAGAAAGAACCTATGCTCAGGACTAAGCTGTTCGTTCCACACATTCGTCCCAAGCACCTGGCCCGCCCCGGTCTTATCGAAAAAATTAGTGGGGGCCTGGATAAGTCACTCATCCTGATCTCAACACCGGCCGGTTTTGGCAAAACTACCATATTGGCTGAATGGGCAGCCCAAGCAGACCTCCGGGTGGCCTGGCTCTCCCTGGATGGGGGGGATAACGACCCGAACCGGTTCCTGCGTTATGTAATCGCTGCATTGAACAACGCTTTTGCTAAAACCGAGGCCGGTATCTGTGCAACGGCACAGGCTATGCTTCAGTCGGTTCAACCTCTCCCCCTCCAGACCATCCTGGTCGCTTTGATCAACGATTTGACGGATCTATCTGAACCGTTCGCCCTGGTGCTGGACGATTACCAATTCATCACCAGTCCCGCTGTAAATGAAACAATGACCTTCATCCTGGAGCATCTGCCGCGCCAAATGCATCTGGTCATTGCCTCACGGGTCGATCCATTTCTGCCTCTTCACCGCTTGCGGGCTAGCCAGCGTTTGCTGGAGATCCGCACGGACGAGTTGCGGTTCACTGAGGATGAAATCGATGTATTCATGAATAAGGTGCTGGAGTTAACCTTATCGAAGAAGGATATTTCCATTCTTTCGGAGCGCACGGAGGGTTGGATCGCCGGATTGCAGATGGCAGCTCTTTCGATGCAAGGCATCGCCGACCGTTCGGCATTTGTCCGGGCTCTGAGCGGCAGCCATCGATACATTCTCGAATACCTCATCGAAGAGGTGCTTAATCGACAGACGGAAAATATCCAATCGTTTCTACTTCAAACCTCGGTTCTGAACAGGTTATGTGGGCCACTGTGCGACGCATTACTCGAAGAGCGGGAGGACAGCCAGAGTATTCTTGAGCACCTGGAGCGCTCAAACCTCTTCCTTACCCCGCTGGACGAGGTAAACTGCTGGTATCGTTATCACCATCTGTTTGGTGATTTATTGCGGGCCCGGTTGCAGCGAGCTCATCCGGAACGTGTTCCGGGTCTGCACCTGCGTGCCAGCCGATGGTACGAAGAATCTGGG
Source organism: Anaerolineales bacterium (assembly GCA_035643335.1). GTDB lineage: Bacteria > Chloroflexota > Anaerolineae > Anaerolineales > UBA4823 > DASQQR01. The sequence goes on along the minus strand of DASQQR010000511.1, from coordinate 4,280 downwards.
CTTCCCGAGGAAGCCATCCAACATGCCCTGGCTGCCAAAGAGCTCGAACGGGCTGCCCGGCTTGTAGAGCAATTTGCGCTCAACATCATGAGCCGGGGAGAGATGGCCTCTCTCTTGAGATTATTCGAGGCGTTGCCTGAAGATCCGGCACTCAGACGCCCGACATTAGATGTTTTTTATGCCTGGGCGCTCACCTTTTCAGGCCAGTTCGACAAAGCGGAACCCCAGCTTCATGAGATCGAGAAACAAGTCCAGCCAGACGAGCCCACGCGGGAAGTGAAAGAGATTCTGGGCAGTATCGCCATCATTCGAGGTCTCATCGCTGACTATAAGGGGGACATGGCCTCTGCCGTTGAACTGGCCCGGCAGGCAGACGAATTGCTGCCCGAGGATAAATGGGCGGAGCGCAGCATTATCTCTTTTGTAATGGGAGATGGTTACTCTGCCACCGGCGAGCTGGATAAAGCGGAACAGGCCTTTGAGAAAATATTTCAGGCCGGACGTAAAGCAGACAATCCCTGGACAGTGTCGGTTGCGCTTCACAAACTGGCGCTCCTAAAGAAGCTGCAAGGGAAGATGCGTTCTGTCGAGGCCCTTTACCGGGAGGCTATCCAATTTGCGAGTGAAAGAGGTGGCCAGCGATATGGCAGTATGGGGGCGGCCTACGTTGGCTGGAGCGATGTGCTGCGCGAGAGGAATGAATTAGAGGCAGCCCAGCGGATGGTAAGCCAGGCTATCGAGGATATGGAACGCTGGCAGAACCCCACCGACCTGGTGAACGGTTATGTCACGCTGGCGCGCATCGGTTTGGCCCAAGGGAATATTGATCTAGCGGGGACCGCCACCGAAAAGGCGGAAGAGGCCAGCCGCCTGGGGGAGATCTTCCCCATCACCAGGTTGGCCTTGGAGGCTTGCCAGGTCCGCCTGTGGCTGGCTAACGGAGATCTACCCAAAGCCAACCAGTGGCTAAAAGAGAAACAGCTCGATGAAAGGCCTTGCATTCCCGATCAACGGCTGGACTTTGTCAGTGAATTGGAATGGATCAGTCTGGCACGGGTGCTCACCGCGAAAGGCGAGCCGGATGGTGCTCTCGATTTACTCTCCCACCTTGCTGAGGAGGCCGAAACTGGCGGACGGACTGGCCGGTTGATCGAGATCCTGGTTCTCGTGGCGCTGGCTTCGGCCAAGTCGGGTAAAAGGGAAAAAGCGGTAAGCATCCTAAAGAGAAGTCTGGCCCTCGCCGAACCCGAAGGTTATGTGCGCACTTTTCTGGATGAAGGCGAGGCAATGAAAGAGCTGCTTCGAGCTTGCAGCAGGAAGACCGAGGGCTCCCTAAAAGCCTATATCGATAGACTGCTCAAGGCCTTCCTGACAGCCCCCATTGAAAAGACCGTCATCTCAGCTTCCCCCAGCCGACCGGAGCCTTTGATCGAAAGTTTAACTGAACGCGAAATGGAAGTGCTGCATTTGCTCTCCGCGGGGCTTTCAAACCGGGAAATAGCCGAGCGCTTATACTTATCGGAAGGTACTGTGAAGACCCATACCCATAACCTGTACGGGAAGTTGGGGGTGCAAAGCCGTACTGGCGCGATTGCCCGCGCCAAAGAACTGGACATCATCTAACCCCGATCCAGTTTCCCTTTGTGACCGCCCGGCGCTCTCCAGGGCGGTTTTTCATTTAATAAACTCGCATCTCTAACTTTCGATAGAAGACAACCAAATCGGTTTTGGTGTAATCTATAGGCGAGCAAGGAGTAAAAGTATGGTCCAACAAAATCTAACCAATAAGCCTCTACCACCATTCGCCATTCCTCTTGTCCTAGGATTCTGGTCAGCCATGCTTGTCACTTTCTTCAACGTTATTTCATCCTTACTGATGATCCCATCATGGTTCCGCAATCCGATCACACCATGGGATGGAATAGAATCTTATGCTTCCACATTCGACTTTTTTCAGATCGCTTCGATGCTTCCGGGATTCCTGGTGGTCATACCCTTCCTTCCAATGATGGCTGCAATTCACTACAGCTCTCCACCAGAGCGAAGGATTTTTAGCATGCTTGGGATTGCGTTCGCCGGGATTTCCGTCGCCATGCTGAGCTTCCAGTACTACTCACAATTCACCGTCGTCCGGTACAATCTCAGCACCAGTGGCGAGCAGCAGGGGCTAGGATTGTTTGTGCTTGGCAACCCCCACTCCTTCTTCTGGCCCCTTGAAACGCTTGGATACGGATTCATGGGTCTCTCCACACTGTTCGCCGGCTTCGTCTTCTCCACCGGCGTCCTTGAGCGTCGGATCCGTGGCTTATTCATCGCCAACGGTGTGCTTGCCATTGCTGGCATACTTGCATACCTCTTAGAAGTCCCAACGTTGGCTGTCCTCTCCGGCTTGGCTCTTTGGACACTCATCTTCCCAGCTGCAAGCATTCTGCTTATCATAAACTTTAGGCGAAAGATGAGTATCTTCTCAATAATTGGGGGGAGTGGGGGTTTGTTGGAGCGGGCTCCGCCCGTTCCAACAAACCCCCACCCCTTCCTATTGAGAAGTGACAAAGATGAGATCCTTGGAAGGAGAAGGCAGTGAAACCTTTTGACATGATCGTCAGATGAATGGAAATCGTACGTCGCTCGGAGCAAGTGTGTGATTCCATTTCTCTACTGAGACCCTGATTGCCTCCTGGATTTTCGCCGTGAGACCTGTCCTGTTTTCACTGCTTCTCAACGCGCTGCTCATTTTTCTGCTCCTGGTTCTCATCCAACGAAGGCAGATCCTCGCAAAGCCTGCCCTTCTGGCATTGTTCTTCGGCGTTTACTTCCTGGACAATCTCGCCATCACACTGACCAATCATATTCCTGGCTTGCAGATCATTCCTAACCATGTTTGGGAAGGATATCTGGTTTATGGCTGGAGCGGGAAACTGTACAGCATCCTCCTGGCAGTTGCATTGCTCTTCCTGGTGCGACCGAGGTTGACCAAAGAGGAAGTTGGTTTAACTATCCGGCAAAACGAAGGCTTTCTTCTGCCCGCATCTCTCGTGGTGCTGGCGTTGGCGGCCTGGGCCCTGGTCGTGGGATTGAACTCCCCAAAAGGCCAGCCGGACATCAGGTTGCTGATTTACCTGGCGGTTATTCCCGGGCTGAACGAGGAACTGATTTATCGGGGTTTCCTGTTAGCCATCCTGAATAAGCTCATACCGCCTAAATTCACGCTATTTGCGGCCCCGGTGGGATGGGGTGTTATCGTCACCTCGGTGCTGTTTGGACTGCTGCACGGCGTTTGGCTGGATAGCAGCCTGACCTTTCATCTCGACACAATCGCCCTGCGAAATTCAACCGTTTCAGGTTTGGTTTTTGCCTGGCTGAGGGAGAGAACCGGCAGCCTGTTGGTGCCGATCCTTGCGCACGGCCTTGAAGACGTTCTTTTCTTTCTCCCGAGGATGCTTTAAATTGCGCATAACTCGATAAATCGTCCTCCATTTCAATCCGCCCCGCAATCGTGGGGCGGGTTTCGTTAAATAAACTCGCATCTCTAACTTTCGATAGAAGACAACCAGACCGGTTTAGATGTAATCTATAAGTAATCTACAAAAGGAGCCGAATTTGAAATCGCATGCATCGTCACCAAAAATCTACGAAATCCGGGTCGAGGGGGAGCTAGGAGACATGTGGGCGGGTTGGTTTGAAGGCCTGTCCATCCGCCAAGAATTCGATAAAGAAAGTGAGCGTCCCATCACCGTCTTGTATGGACCCATCCCAGACCAGCCAGCCCTGCATGGTGCGCTCAATAAAATTCGGGATCTTAATCTGACCTTGATCTCAATCAAGAAGCACGAGCCAAAATGAAAGAGGATATAAGGAGGCGCTCAATGAAAACGAATTCTGTATCTACGGGTGGGACAAACCTGGTTGTCATCGCCCTGGGCATTCTCGCGGCTTTACTCGTCTTTGCGGTACTCACAGGTAGAAAGGTGCCCCTGCTGACCAGCGAGCGGGCGGCCCTGCTGGCGCTGGTGGTCATCGGGATGATCCTATGCACTCAAGGCGGGATTGGGCAGGTGGCAGCCAGTGGGGCATGGCTGCATCCGTTCTCGATCCTGGGCTACCTGCTGGGGGCAGCCATCATCGTGATCGGCATGGCAGCGCTGTTCGGGAAAAATATCCCCCCGTTGACCAGCTACTACCAGTCCTTCACTGTGGTGGCGGTGATTGCGGCGATCAAGCTGGTGCTGACCACCATCCATCGATTGTTTCTGTAATGAGAGCCGCTGTGCCTCTGGGTT
>DASQQR010000510.1:0-6642 GCA_035643335.1 Anaerolineales bacterium | reverse complement strand
CAACGGACGCTACCATAAACATAAGATTCTTTAGCCAATCTACTGGCGCCGAAGTAACCACAGCGCTTATCACGGATACAGTGCCAGCCAATGGGCAAAAGGCCTACTTCCCTCTGAGCAGTGCGCCAGATGGATTCAATGGTTCCGTCGTAATCGAATCGACTACGCAAGTGGCCTCCATAAGCAACGTTGTAGGGAACAATTTTGCGGCCACTGCATCCTACGTCGCGGCCAGCTCGGGAAACACCACCGTTCTGCTCCCGCTTCTGATGAAGGGCAACAGTGGGTACAATACCTGGTTTAATGTTCAGAATACTGGCAGCTCCACGGCTCACATTTCAATCCAGTACAGTGACATCGCCAGTCCGGTCACCGCAGATATTGCCCCAAGCGCTGCGAAGACTTTTGATCAGACCACGGAATCACATCCAACCAAGGTATTTTCTGCCATCATCACCAGCGACCAACCGGTTGCGGCCACCGTCGTTGAAGAAAACACCGAGATTATGTTCGCCTACAGCGGGTTTAATTCGGGCACAACAGATCCCGTATTCCCGCTGATTAACGCCAACAATGCTGGTTATCAGACCGGTGTAACTATTCAGAACGCCGGTGGCACGGACTCTCAGGTAACCGTCAGTTATACTCCCTCCATAGCAGGTACGGCATGCACTGAGACTCAAACAATCCCTGCCGGGGAATCGAAGACCTTCGCGCTTAACGCCTTTGCCGGGGCTCCGCTGGCTGGGATGACCACGAACTGTGTTGGCCTTGCACGCTTCGTTGGCTCTGCCCAGGTTACCACCAACAGTGCCAGCCAACCACTGGTCGCCATCATCAATCAGCTGAAAATCGGAGTGAACGGTGAAGCCTATGGAAGCTTCGACGCGAGCAGCGCGACGGCCAAAGTGGTGCTACCCCTGATTATGGATCGGAACGGGAATGCGACCAACGGTGTATACTTTACCAGTATCAACCTGATGAACGTGGGCAGTTCACAGACTACTGTAAACTGCGTTTTCACAAACACCACCTATACTTTCAGCAAGACGCTGCAACCCGGAGAGGGATATTCAGACCTGCAAAATGGCAAGATCGCTGATAAATATGTGGGCGGCGCAACCTGTACCGCCGGCAGCGGGGGGCAGGTCGTGGCTGTCGTCAATGAGCTGGGATCGCTCTCAACCGCAGACCAATTGCTGGTCTACGAAGGGATCAACGCGGCTCCGTAAAGATAATCTTCTCCGCAACAAATTTTTGCTCAAAAGGGGCGACTTTGTCGCCCCTTTTCCTACTTTCTTAACGTGCGATAACCAGCAGCGCTCATGAAACTTATCAGCAAATTATTCGGATTATTGGTCCTGGCATTGGTCCTGGCTTCTTGTCAGACAGCACCTACGCCAAATTTAAAAACCCCCGCCAAAACACAAGAATCGGGTTACCCCCTTCCTTCCAATCCTAGTGCTCAGTCAGCATATCCCGCCCCAGCTAAAGAGGCACAGCCCCAGAGCTCAGTTGAATCTGAGCCCTCACCCACACCTGATCCCCAGGCAGGAAGTGTCAGTGGCAGGATTCTGAGAGGCAGTGATCCCGCAGGAGATATAACGCTCTATCTCGCCGAGGTCCTGAAAGACAGCCAGGGCAATGAATTGATTGCCTCCTTCAGCAAGGCCGATTCCCCCAGGACGGACACCGATCTTGAAGGCTATTTCACCTTCAATAATATTCTCCCTGGCAAATATGGGCTGGTACTGGACACTGTTGTTGACTCCTACCTCTTACACTATCCAGATGACGACAAAGAAATCATCATTGCAGTCGAAAAAGGAAAAGAAGTCAATATCGGAGAGCTTTCGTACGACACCCTGCCATTGCCACAACCATAGTCATCCTGACAGAGGGAACATGTAGAAGGGGGGATGTCCGCTGGTATTAACTTATTTGACTATCGGTATGGATATAATATAGATGGCCTGGTAAGCGAGATTCTGGCCCGTCGGAGCGCCGCCGACACTGCCTCCCAAAACGAATAAACGCGTCTCTAGCGGTACCAAGGCTATAGAAGACGACGCCTGAGGAATCTTGCTTTCAAGGGTCTGCCATTTGTTCTGCTGAGGAAAAAATTCCAACACGTCCGTTTTGGCATTTAGAGCACCCTGTCCTCCCAAGACGTGGACGATATCCGCCAATCCCGCAGCTCCCATGGCATAACGACCATCAGGAAGAGGTGTAATCGGGGTCCACGGATTTTCCCCGGTACCATCCATGCCGGGCAGGTAGCCCTCATTAACACTGAGAGGTGCATTCCCGTCAAAACCCCCTACCACATAAATTCTTCCTCCAGCGACAGCAGCTCCCGCATAGGCCCGCGCCGTTGGCATCGATGTGCGCTCGATCCAGGTATCTTGCTCCGGATCATATTGAAACACTGTGTCCAGGACATGATCTGCGTCCCGGCCACCGAAGAGGTAAAGCTTGCCCTCGAAAGCTGCAATCGCATAGGCGCTCAAAGCGAGCGGCACAGACGCCCCTCGCCGCCAGGTATCCAGGCGCGGGTCGTAGATCTCCAACACGTCTGTCATCGACCCATCAGACAGGCGCCCCCCAGGTACGAAGATCTCACCGCCGATGACCACGGCCCCCACGTCAGCGACCGGGAGCTCCTTAGGAGCCAAAGTCGACCAATCATTAGATGAGGGATCATACTTTTCGAGAACGTTGGTGACACCGTCTGGGCTCTCTCCGGCAATCGCATAGATTCGATCTTCATATGCAACGGCAGCCAATCCGGCTCGGGCAGTTGGCATGGAAGGATATACCTGCCAGCGCGGAAGAGGCGTAGCGACTGGAGGGCCATCCGAAGCCAAAGTAGTCGATTGGCTGTTCCGTATCCAGTACAGAGTTACTATCCCTGCAGCAAGCAGGACCAGGAACAAAAGCCCAGCTAACCAGGGATTGCTAACAAGAACCTGCAACCCTCCAGCTCTGGAGAGAGTCTCTGACGAGTAATTTCCGTTGAGGTCACCGTCCCCTGAGACAACCGCAAAGCCGTTCTCCCCACTTGTAGATACGGCATCCACCAAACCTGCGCTGACCGCGTACATGGCGGCCTCGGTTCGCGAGTTAACCCCGATCTTGGAAAAAATGTTGCGCAGGTGGACTTTTACCGTATTTGTGCTGATATATAGATCCCTGGCAATCTCTTTGTTACTTGCCCCTGTTGCCACAAGGTGTAGGATTTCACGCTCGCGATCGCTAAGTTCGCTGGTATCAGTCATAAGCTGGGGAAGAAGATGCGAAAGATGACTTTATAATAATTGCTGAACCCCGGGGTAATTTTCCGTTTGGATTTCTCATTATAACATCCCGGGAAAGCATAAGCCGCTTTGAACACCTACCAATTATGTAACGTGATGTAAGTATTCCAGAGACGGGTGGTATGAAGAGCAAGCTTCTTTCTTGCCGTCTAAGTGGATTCTTCGTTCTGGCAGTATTGGCCGGGATGGCCTGCGGAAAGAAGGTAACAATCAAAAATCAAGATTCATACGATAACGTAGGACCGTCCGTTACGCCATCAAGAACTTCCAATCTCATCACTATGTTCATGGCTGGGGATGTAATGATAGGAAGAGGCATCGATCAAGTGCTGCCTCACCCGAGCGATCCCGTTATTCACGAGCCGTCCGTAAAAGATGCCAGAGCCTATGTTGAACTTGCCGAGCAGGTCAATGGCCCGATTCCGAAACCGGTCAACTTCGCCTACATCTGGGGAGACGCGCTGGAGGAGTTGGAACGCGCCCGGCCGGATGTGAGGATAATTAACTTGGAAACCAGCGTCACAACCAGCGACGACTACTGGGAAGGCAAGGGGGTAAACTATCGGATCCATCCAGACAACCTCCAGGCCCTGACAGCGGCCAAAATCGATTACTGTTCGCTCGCAAACAATCACGTGCTTGACTGGGGGTATACGGGTCTCACCGAGACCCTGGAGACCCTGAGAAAAATGGGTGTCCAGAGCGCAGGAGCGGACCAGAATATTAAGGAAGCAGAAGCTCCGGCAGTGATGGTGGTGGAGGGGAAAGGAAGGGTGATTGTGTTCTCGTACGGCCTGGAAACAAGCGGGATACCCTTCAGTTGGCCGGCTTCTGAGGACAAGCCCGGGGTAAATCTGTTGAAGGACTTGTCCGATCAAACCGTACGGCATATCCAGGCAAGCATCGAGGCGGTGAAACAACCAGGGGATATCGTCGTGGCGTCTATCCACTGGGGCAGTAATTGGGGATATAACATCCCGGCTGAACACACGGAATTCGCTCACAAACTAATCGAGGAGGCCGGTGTACACCTAATCCACGGGCATTCATCTCACCATGTCAAGGGCATCGAAGTCTATCAAGGCAAACTCATTCTCTACGGCTCTGGTGACTTTCTGAATGACTACGAAGGCATCCCCGGCTACGAGAGTTTCAGGAACGACCTGGCCCTGATGTACTTTGCAAGCCTGGATCCATCCACTGGCCAGCTTGTTCAATTGCAATTGACGCCGGTTGAGATCAAACGCTTTAAAGCGAATCGGGCATCCAGGGCAGACGTGTTGTGGCTGGGAGAGATCTTGAACAGGGAAGGTAAAAAGCTTGGGACGCAGGTCGAAATAAACCAGGACAATACCCTGACGTTGAGATGGGACTGAAGCCTATATCCGTTTCACATCCGTTGATCCGTTTCAAATCCGGTGGCCCGTTTGCCGCCGCAAAAACACGTTAATTTTGGTGCAATTTCGCTATTCGTTTTTTTCCAGACATTATTAACTAACACTTAAAAGGCCTGTTTCTGCCGATTCGCTCTCATCCACAAGTTGGCCTCAAGACAGCCCTGAATCCCCCTCTGTCCTCCCTTTCTCACCCCTTCGTACCCCAATCTCGACCCCAACTCCCCCATTTTCAGACAGGTGTTCATTTCCGAGGCGCTTAACCAATCTTTAATCTTCACAAAATCGCGTATTCGTTTCCATTCGTTTTTCTAGCAGAAACCCGTTTTTGGACGCCCTTCCAAGCGCACTTTCCTGCTACTCCTCATCATTGACTTCATCTTTGAATTGCGGTATAAGTTAAGCGCTTACGTTCCAGGTACCTCAAGCAGCGGTCGACCTGGAACGGGGAAGTTGCTCTGCGGGTGTCGCCAAGAGGTAAGGCAGTAGCTTCCCAAGCTACCATTCGTGGGTTCGAATCCCATCACCCGCTCAGTTCATCAAAACCCGGTCTTCAGGCCGGGTTTTTTTCATTCCCAATCACCTAACAAAAGTGTATTGCGAACTTCGCAATTTGTAATGCCAGGATAACAGAAAATAAAATATAAACTGCTAAAATAGCATCAAGGATGGTCCTCTGTACCTGGCGGGAGGAAAGAACCAAATGCTAAGCAATGTCAAAATCCTTTACATTGAAGACAACCTGGAGAGCAGAATTCTGATCCGGCGAATCCTGCAGGCAGAAGGATATACGATACTCGAAGCCGCCACCGCCGCCCAGGCCATTGCGGTTGTGCGAAGACAAAGGCCCGACCTGATATTGATGGACATCAATATACCCGACATAGATGGCTATGCCCTAACCACCCACTTGAAAGCCATTCCTGGACTGAGGCAAATCCCCATTGTCGCCCTCACCGCCAACGTTATGAGAGGTGATCGCGAGCGGACGCTCGAGGCGGGATGCGACGGTTATATACAAAAACCCATCGATGTCGATGCTCTCCCACAACAAGTGATGCGATTCTTAGAGAGGCAGTACTCATGAGCGAACAAATCCGCCCAAGCCAGAAAAGTAACTCGCAATTTCAAACGAATTCAGAAGGCTCCCGGGTGCCGAGAGATGCAAGCGTACTCGTAGTGGAAGACAACGTCTCCAATTTTGTCTTGATCGCCCGGATGCTCGGTTATATGGGCATTCATTGTGAATGGAAAACCTCCGGCTACGAGGTCGTGGAATACGCAGATAGCCTTCCACGCCTGGATTTGATCCTGATGGACATCCGCTTGCCCTACGAAGACGGATATGGAGCGCTGCAGAAAATACGCGCTTCCCCGAATTTGAAGGATGCTCTGGTTGTAGCCGTTACGGCCGAGGCAAGCCACGAACAACTGAACAAAGCCAGGAGAGCCAAATTCGACGGCTTTCTCGGCAAACCACTCGATCCAGACCGCTTCCCCGATCAGATCCGGCGTATTTTGGCGGGGGAGCCGGTCTGGGAGCTGAACTAGCGTGTTGCTAATTGGGAGATCCGGATGAACGGCGAAGACAAAAGCAAAGATCAGCTGCTCGAGGAAATTGGCGCACTACGTAAGCAAGTAGAGCATTTGAGCCGTGGCAACCAAAGGGCTCTTTTTGCGCTCGAAAAACGCAGCGCAGAGCTACTAGCGGTAAATGCGATCGGACAAGTGACGGCTCTCGGCACAGATTTGACCTCAGTATTCCAAGTCATCCACGAAGAAACTGAAAGGATTATGGGGACCGCAAATTTCATGATCGCGCTTTATGATGAAGGCAGGAAACAAATTGAAATTCCTTACGCTTTCGAGGATAATCATTATCTTCAAATCGAGCCGTTCCCGCTGGGAGAAGGTTTGACCTCTATTGTGAT